>JANOQA010000139.1:0-3421 GCA_031422145.1 bacterium
TCCCCAATTCATCCAAATTCAACGAGGGTACGCTTCATTTTATCAGTAGCAAAGACTCGAGCGTTTATGCCTTGTGTTTCGAGCTGTATACGCTCTATGTCAGGTAGTTTTAGATACTCAGATTCAAGAAAGAGTCGATACCTTCGAGTTGCCATTTTTTTATATGAGTACGGTTTAAGGTACGCCAGATCAAGCTCCGAAAGATCAAGGAGTTCCTCATCAGTATACGTAATCGGAGATATAGTTCTTTTGAGCATATTTTGCATCGCAGCCACAAGATTTGATACATCTTTTTGGGTTCCAGGAGTATGTTTCACAAGTAAATCTCCAAGAGCAAGAGCTCGATCCTTTGGGGAAAGTTTTTTAGACTCAAAAGCCTCAAGTGCTTTAAGTAACTTGTCGTTCTGTTGGAGCAAAATAGCTGAGGCTCGGTTAGTACGTGGAAGTGTTTCTTTTCCTAGGGCAACAGCGGGAGTGGTTTTATGATCCTTACCTGACATGAGTGATATGATTTAGTGATACGTTATTTCTGCTACCGGAGGAGGCTCTAATTTCTTCTTCCAGAAATGGATCTGTTGTTCGATAGCCATCGTGATATTTGGACTACTCGGAAAGCGTTTAAATATATCGAGAAATTCACTCAGGAGGAAAAGTCTAAAGTCATCGGGGACGAGAAGGAGAAGTTCATTTAACTCAGTCAGGAGAAGTACTTCAATAGACTTCGTGACGATACCAGTCACTTCATCAGTATAGACTCCCGACTCATCCATATCGAGTGTTTGGAGAGTACTATCTTGATCCAGATATTCAGAGTGGAGAGGAAGGAGTAATTCTTCTATCGTAGCTGTGTACTCTGGGTCTTGCTGATCTAGTAAACTCTGTAACTGAGAGGTATAGAGCTCAAGAGGAAAAAATGGAAATATGACTATATCCTGTTGGCGAAATCGTTTTGAGAAAAAGAGGTACAGGACGCTATACCGAAGAGCGAGGACCGTGAGAGCCGAGTCATCGAGAGAAAAGGTCTTCTTTTGAGTGATCTTTTTGAGGAGATTTTTAGCGAGTCTTGCGTACCTATGATAGAGACTTTCGGGGATCTTTGGATCATTTTGTATGAGATAGCTATGAATAAGCTCAAATGGCTCTAGAAGCTCAGACCAAGGAGAGAGAGACTCGATCTCCAACCAATGTATCATAGAGAGCGGAGGAGTTTCATGATCTCCATCGATCAGATTTCGGGCCTTTTCTCTGTAGAGAGATCGCTCTGTTGCAGTAGGCACAATGCGACCGAGGTAGACATAGTGAGCGGCAAGTTTTTCGAGATATTTTATATCCTCTGTCAGGAGGTAGAGGGTTCGAAACATACTATCCGCCTTTTCTATATCTCACTCCTCTTCTAGAGTATATGCTGCGATTCGTTCTTGTGAGATCCTGTCTCACAAGAGTCCGCTCTGTTGCCATAGAGGGAGAGCGGACTCTGGAGATCCAAGTCATACGTACGTGTCTCCATAGAGGCGATATATATCTATGGGTACTGCCTCTCCTTTTGACAGACTCACGATATACTCTCTCACGATATCTTGCATTTCTTGAGCTACTCCGAGTGGATCTTTTTCGAGTAATCCCAGACCTTCTAGAAATATTGGGAAATACTTTTCATCCTGAAATAGGATCCCATATATAGCATGCACCAGTCCCAGATCGAGCTCTGATATCTGTATATAGAGGCTGAGTGCGTCTTCTTTGTATCCAAAACGAGAGAGTATGTCAGCGAGCATTCGCATAGCTGGATCTGAGAGGGTATGATCTACTATCTCTTTGATATATTTGGAGATAAGGAGCGGAGAACTCTCGGTCACCAGTGCAAAGATCAGATAAAAATAGGCGTACTCGGTATCTTGTATCAGACGAGGTGGGAGAGTTTCCTCTGCATATTTTGTCGTATATCCGAGTATCACATACCCTTCTATTCCTCCTATTTTTTCACAGATAGTCTCCTGGGTAGTATTGAACCACTTCTGAAATCATGACCCAAGAGAGATGATTTTATTGTCCATTTTTTCGATATTTTGTATCTGAGCATCCACGTACTCTCCGAGGAAAGGGAGCGTATCCTTGAGTACATTTCGTATTTTTTCAAAGTCCTGAGAAAAACCAGGAAGCACAAATGCAGACAGGAGTGAAGTACCGTACATAGTGACATAACTATCTCTATCTTCGAGGATATCTAGATCTTCTGGAGGCATTACTCCGCTACTTTTACAGTCGAGTAAAAATACCTGAGAAGGATGTTGCTCGAGAAAGGAAACGAGCAGAGTCTTGTATTTCTCATCTCTGTAGAGTTCGATGATGAGTTCTAAAAGCTGAAACGATGCTATCGGATCCGTAAAAAGCTTTGCCTGGATCTGGAGGCTTCGGAGTCTAAACTCAATACGTGCTTCCTTGGAGGGAAGGGTAGGGACGGTCCTTTCACACGATTCACGAAATCGTTCTACCAGAGTAGGAGTAAATATGGTACTCGAAGTCCTGACCTGGAGCTCTTCGTATACATCAAAATCACGAGGAAGTTCTGGATATGATATGTATTCGTAGAGATAGCCTTCTACTGGATATCCCGAGTTCTTGAGGCTTCGGAACATCTTTTTTCACTTATGTATATCTCAGGAGGTGAGATCTAGGATAGCCCTTCTATGGGCACAGGCATCTGATTGGATCATGGCTATTCCTGCATCGTACGTATGGATAGCTCCCTCTAGGTTTTCTGTAGTTTCACAAAGTTTACCAAGATAGAGGAAAGATTTTTCATCTCAGTAGAAAGCCCCGATCTTAAAAAGTTCAGATGCTCTCTCTGGATCTTCGGCAAGAAGCTGATGAAAGATCCCTTCTACTCGGACTATTCATCCATAAAAAGATCGAGTAATTCCATTTGCTTGGTCGAGTTGAGTAGATTCGAAGGTTTGTATTTCTTCCTTATATCTACTATGCACCTGAGATAATAGGTAATTTACTAATCTTGAAAAACGCTCCACAAATCGTTCTCTTTTGAGAAGAGAACCTGGATCTTCTCCTGAAGGGCTTTGCTTGAATCCTTCTACCACCCGGATCGCTCCATCTAGGAAATCAGCAAAAAACTCTTTCCTCTCCTCTAATATTCTCAGAAACCATGATTTGAGCTGGACTATGTTTTGTCGAGCCAAGATAGCGAAGGTTATCTCTGCCAGAGTTGTCTGGCCAATAGCGTCGATATGACTGATCCACTGTACTACTTTTTTAGTTTGTTGCTCGGTGTGACGGAGAGCATGGGAGGCAAGCTGGGCATGATGAGGACTCTCTCTACGTAAGAGATCTTCTGCCGTCAAAATCATCCTCGGAGATGGATCTGGAGGAATAGGTTTATAAAACTCTTCGAGAGAAATTGATCTAT
>JANOQA010000140.1:0-3899 GCA_031422145.1 bacterium
ATGGAGACACTCTGGCTTCGTGATGACTCATTTTGACTCCGCGCTCGAGCTCGAGTTCACGATATCAAATTCGGAGAGGTCGAGTGCCTCAAAAGCATAGGTTCGCAAAAATGGTACCAGCTTTGGTCGAGTGCGTATCAGAGGGATACGATCGAGCCAGGTAGTTTTTATGATATGTCCAGAAAGTTTTTTAAAAGCCTCGGGGTGATACTTTGGCTCAAATATAGAACTATATATGACCGCCTGGGGAAATATCTCGAGGATATCAGCGAGCACTTGTTCGGCTCCTCCCCAGTCCTTGAGCCAGTCGCAAACGACCGCTACTTTATATTGTTCAAACACCATAGGAGGAAAAGTTGATTTTGATCCGGTTGACGGTACTCTCTAGAGTATAGTAATACTCCATGGAAAAAAAAGCCCAGATCGCCATTTGCCACGATAGTTTTCTCATAAAGTGAGGCGCAGAGCGGATGAATATCCTTATGGCTCGTCATTTATGAGCCGATATAGTGTCGAGTTGTTTTCATAGTGGGAGTTATCAGATGCCCGAATTTGGATTTACTGGGAGATGTATCGCTCTTTTCTCGGATTTTTGACCGGGGATACGATCATTTCTCATGATGAAGTGGTGGTTTGCTCTATCGAGTAATACCTTGAGTGGTTATCCGACGGTGATATTTTCCAACGAAGCTATCACTGGCTGGCGAGCGGTATCTCCTCGTACAAAAAAGATCTACTATGCACACTCGATCTCTCGTCATCTCTATGACCAGAAAAATGACTATCTAAAGAAGCTTCCCGTCATACTTCGTCCGATCGGTAGGATAGGACTCTTTTTCCTCAGACTTTTATATGAGTCAGATCTGAGAGCGATGGATCTGATCCTCACCAATAGTCCAGCCAATTCGACTCTCCTTCGCTCCCTCGCTCCAAAAGTCCGAGTCGAAGTACTCTATCCACCGGTAGATCTCACCGTATTTTATCCGAGAGTAGGGGATGTACCTCTCACGGAAGGATCTTTCACGGCAAAAACCTACTATATCAGTTTTTCTAGGCTCACTCACTCCAAACGTATCGACCACATCATCCGAGCTTTTATCCTAATGCCAGATAAAAATATACTTCTTCTCCATGGAGAAAATGATCCTCAAAAGTCAGAATTCTACGCTCTCGCTCAGGGGTATGAAAATATAAAATTTCTGACGCTTTCGGATAATACTGAACTTCCCCGATATATATCAGGAGCGATCGCCGCGATCGCTATCTCGAAAAATGAAGACTTTGGGATGATCTCCCTCGAGTCCATGGCCTGTGGTGTCCCGGTAATAGCCGTAGATGAATGAGGATATCAAGTCACAGTGGGGGAGGGAGGGATACTCTTACCGAAGACTTTTAGTGAAAAAGATCTTCAGGATGCGGTATATACTATGACTCCCGAGGTAGCCCAAATCTACCGTGATAGATGCTCGACTCAAGTACAGAAATTTAGCCTCTCTACCATGCTCGCTCGACTCGATCATCTCCTAGGTACGATAGAAAAATCGTAAATAGACTCGACAGTTCCCAGTATATACCTACTATTTCGATAGATAACCAAATCTCGCATGAGCTATCTCCATCTGATCATCCTCAAATTTCTCGATCATATCTGGAATCTCATCGGACGCCTCATACGACTCTCTCAGGTACAAGAAAAGCTCGATCTCTTTGATATCGAAGAGATCGTGATCCATCGGGCAGATCGTCTCGGAGATGCGGTACTTTCCCGCCCATTTCTCCAAGCGACTCTCGAGTATTTTCGCCTGCTCGGATGGCAGGGAAGAGTGACAATCCTCGCTTCGTCCTATAACGTGAGCCTTTTAGAGACACTCCAAAATATCCCAAATGTGGGTATCAAGATCATACGTACCGGGGACTTTGCTCAGTATGATCGATCTTTCATTCGAGCGATACAAAATTTTGTCCAAACATATCAAAGATATAAAGATCGTCTCCGTATCAAGACAAGAAATCGAACTATTTGTATTGATCTAGTAGATAGTGTCAGTGAAATGTCATTACAAAATCTATACGATTATAGAAATGCTCTTTGGATAAGTTCAAATAGAGGACCCTTCTCCCTCCTCTTTGATCGTATAGCATCGACGAGGTTTGCCGGATCATCTGACCAAAATCTCACCGAAAACTATATTTCACTATTTGAAAGTACTTTTGATCTCCCCGGATTTCAAAAGGCTATCAATACCCGAAGTGATCTTTTCTATCCCAAATCAACTCCCCCTATCGTACGGACGATCCTCATACACGTCGGAGTCAAGGAGATTCGTAATTTTGAGCCGCATATCTGGCAGAGTATCCTCGAAGAAATATCGGAGAAATTTTCTGGCTATCGGATCGAAGTAGTCGACCTCGCTGGATCTACTGTCCTGGCGAGTCTTCGCACGATGAGAGTCTGGCGGCCAAATATGGTATTTCGGGAGCTGAGCTTTTCACTCGACGAGTTTATAGAGTACGCCAAGAGATTTAGCTTCGTGATCGGGATAGACGGGGGAGGGATCAATATGATTCGCTCTCTCACGAATAGTCTCACGATATTTACTTTTGGAAATGCCGCCGTTTGGTCGGCCTATCGGATCGGAAAGGCGGTCGAGCATACTCGACTGGGGAATGGATGGGTCCTCGATACGATACAAGTCCGAGAAGATCGAGCTATGTATACCCTTCGAAAAAAGTCATTCTGGCTCCCGTCGTTTCAGATACCATTTGATCGGAGCTTTGTATCGGATGTTCCAGTGAAGGAATTTATAACTGAACTACTTAGAAGATCCTCATAAATTATTGGTTTTTAAAAGATAGTCGATCCTTCATCGTATAGTAGTGATTCGATATCAGATAAAAGTATAGGATGTAATATGTCTACTAACAATTAGTATTCTATCTAATAAATTTCTCCGAGAAACACTCGGTATTGTGATACTAAGATCGTGTATTTGATTCTGTAAAATAGTCCGTAACTCCCGTATTTCTTGTAGGATAGGATATCCAGGATAGGAAACTCTTTCATGATGGTGTTCAAGGCTGGATATATATTCTTGTATTGCACATATTTCCGGAGCAGATAATAGATTGGTAGGGTCAGTCAGTTCGCAATAATCCGAATAGCCTTTTCGTATATGTTCTAGTTTGTCTACAAATTCTTTATTGTTCATATAGATTTATATATGTAAAATACCGTATTCATTTTTCCTAAAAATCAAAAGTATTTTTTAATGAGTTTCCTTTCTTTTATTGAGCTTTTCGCTACAATCTCCCCATATTTTACTCATCTTTAGATCCGCCATGGTTCGCTCTATTCGAAATCTCTGTATCATCGCCCATATCGACCATGGGAAATCTACGCTCGCGGATCGTATGCTCGAGATCACCGGGACCATCGCCAAGCGAGATATCCGAGAGCAGACCCTGGATGGGATGGATATTGAGAAAGAGCGAGGTATCACGATCAAACTCACCCCTGTACGTATGGAGTGGAAGGGGATCGAGCTCAATCTCATCGATACTCCGTGACACGTAGACTTTCAGTATGAAGTCTCTCGTTCGCTTGCCTCCGTAGAGGGAGCTATACTCGTCGTCGATGCGACTCAGGGGATCGAAGCTCAGACGCTCTCCAATGTCTATCTCGCCCTCGAAAATGATCTCACGATCATCCCCGTCCTCAACAAGATCGATCTCCCCTCAGCCGACGTCGAGCGAGTATCCGAAGAAGTCATGAGTCTCCTCGGCTGCAAAAAAGATGATATCATCTGTGTATCAGCGAAGACCGGAGAAAATGTAGAGTCCGTCCTCGATGCCGTGGTCGCTCTCATGCCCGAGCCGAAGGGTCTCTCGGTAGAGTCAGA
>JANOQA010000141.1:0-3099 GCA_031422145.1 bacterium
GCTGTCAAAAGCTCCGTCTGGATGATCGCCTTTCGATGGATATTTTCTACACTCCAAAACCCATACGTCTTCTCATCCGAGAGTCGGATACGTCCCTCTGCCGAGCAGGGTACATCGAGAAATATAGCATCGAACTCGATCTCGGTCTCTTTGAGATATTTGATCGCTTCACTCCGTATAGCCTCGACCGAGGTCGCCCCCTGAAGAGTGAGGTTATGGAGGAGTTTTTCATATCGGACCGGACTTTGCTCGAGAGCAACGATCTGAGCGGTATTTTTCGTGAGAGCGGCGATCTGTGTCGTCTTGGATCCCGGAGCAGCACATACATCGAGGATCTTCATACCCACTCTTGGAGTGAGCAGAAGAGCTGGGATCATACTCGAAAGAGACTGCATATATATCTTGCCCGATCGAAAAAGATCCAGCCCCTTAAATCTATATTCATCCTCCCTCGGGAGAAGATAGACTCCTACAAATCCATCAACTCGCACGATCGGAAACTTCTCCCGAGTGAGAAATGCCTCTACCTCAAACTCTGTGGATCGGAGAGTATTGACTCGAAACGAGGCGACTCGCTCGGTAGAAAAAGCCTGGAGTACACCCTCTAGATCATCTCCGAGGAGATTTTGAAGTCGGATAAGAAGCTCTTTTGGAAGTACAGAAGGAGTAGTCATAGGAAAGATAGGTGATTTTAATATGAAAAAGAGGGCTCTCGTTTGAATGTCGACGGACCATCCATATACTCGCCCTATGATGCGAATAATCAACAAACTTGCAACCCAGAGTCTCATCCCGAGTGATATTGGCTCGAATATCTTGGATTTTACGGTGCCCGTCATCGATAATTTTGGAGATATGGGAGTGGCTCTTTCTCTCGCTTTTGAGCTTCTTACCACGTATCCAAATATACAAATACGATTTTTTAGTGAAGATGAGGTACTCTTTGAAAAATTCATCGGACGAAGTCACTCTCTCCTGACTGACTGGTATGGCGAGGTAGGTATACTCACTCGACTCTCCTATCATTCACTCGACTCGTATATATGAAGTCGAGGAAAGTACCGATATAATTTCTTTGGCTATCCTATACCACTTGATGGGCTCTCTGGAGTAGTCTCGATCGTCAATTTTGACTATCTCCAACTCTCCGAGAGTGCCGTTTCGATACATCTCACGAGCTATCTCGCTGGAGATACCGAGATTACTCACTTTGTACCGGGATATCTGGAGTGACTCGGGGGACTCACTATTCCTCCTCGTCTTACTATATCTAGAAATACTTTATTTCAGAGTTTAGACGTTCTTGAGGATCGACCTATCTGTCTCATATTTGTGTATCATACTACTCTCTCTGAGATACTTCCTATTCTCCAGCAATATCCTGACTGGCATTTTCTCATCTGTGGAGGAGATTCTGAGGCAGATTGAGAGATGATGTACTCTCATGTCCAGTTTCTCTCATTTATCCCGATGCTCGTATTTACTGAGCTTATGAGGTCCATAGATCGAGCGATAGTTCGAGGAGAACATAGCTTTACTCTCGCTGTCGAATATCAAAAATCTTTTCTCTGGGATATCTATCCAGAGGACAACCAAGCTCATATTGAGAAAATGAGAGATGCGGAATATTCACTCAAAAAAACTCTCATCATTACGGATCAGAACCTATCAAATCTCCTAAATATCTAAAAAAATCCCTCATTTCTGAGAGATTTTGGAGTATCAAGTCAGATGCGACACTACTGAGACTGAAATCCTCTCAAAAGCGAAGATATTCGAATGAAAGTTGCGTACCAAAGCGAGCTGTACGAAAGGTACAGCGAGTGAGGAACGTAAAACTTGAATTTGAAGATCGAGTTTTTCAGAGGATTTACTTCGCTCGCTCTTGATATTCTCCTGTTTCTGTATTGATCACGAGCAAATCACCATTGTTGATAAATCCTGGTACTCGAAGCTCAAGTCCCGTCTGAAGTTTGACCATCTTGTCTACCTTCCCGTCTGCGGTATTACCAGCTACGGCTGGATCTGCCTCGATCACCTGGAGAGTCACTCGCTGTGGGAGGATCGCCCCGATAAATCGTCCTTCGTAACTCTGGATATCTACGATAAGCCCCTCGATGAGATAGTTGATCGCATCTCCGATATCATCCGCTCGAAGCTCTACCTGCTCAAAGGTTTCTTGATTCATAAAGGCGTATACTCCCGCTGATTCGTACAGAAACTCAAATTTGACTCGCTCGAGCGTCACATCCTCAAATTTATCTTCACTATCAAATACTCGATCCACAGAGTTTCCTTGGATGAGATTTTTCATACGAAGTTTGATATTCGTTGCTCCTCGACCTCCTCGGTGTATCTCAAATCGTAGGACGAGCATGAGATCATTTCCGATCTTTACTACCGTTCCGATACGGCTTTGCATTGCGGTTTTCATAGGCTTTCTATTAGTGAACTCGCAGATTGTATCGAAGTGAGGAAAAAAGGCAAAAGAAGTGAGCTTAGGCACTCCTAAACCCACTTCTTTGACAGAAAATATAGTACTATTTTATATAACTATTGATCAAAGCTCTTCGAACAGGATTTCCCGCCCAACGGTGGAGAGATTTTACCGTGAGAAAGTGAACTCTTCCATCAGTAATAGAATACGGCTCATTAGTAGTGAATTTATCTGGTCCATCTGGATTAAATTGCTGAATTTTTCTGTACTCTGACTGAAATTCAGCATATCCTGGCATTTTCTGGAGTCGAGGCTGTATATACTTCGAGACTACGTCTCCCGATAATGTTGCATACGGAGTATTCGTAAGTTTTTTAGCGAGCTGCTCCTCTTTACTCCATCCTGTATTTATATCGTATTTATGGCTCTCATCCCCAGCCTTATCTCGACGAGCTCTATACCCCGGATCTTTGGCGTCATCATATTTATTTTCCTGTACATCATACTTCGCATATATAGCACTTCGAATTTCTTCTCTTTCTCTCAAAAGAGCAATCATCTCTGGATGTTTTAAGATTTTTCTCTGTTTTTCTTGCAATCTTATCCATTATATCTATTGCTCTTAATGGATGTTTTCCTGATGCTGTTTCTCCTGAGAGCAT
>JANOQA010000142.1:0-5913 GCA_031422145.1 bacterium
ATATACTGGTCACACTGAAAACGAGGTCACATAGGAAGAAAAAGAGGATATACCTCATTATTCTAACATACCAACTCTGAAGAAATTATTTAATAAATTACTTTCGAGAGAAATGTAAACCTAATTGCTGCAATTGTAACAAAGTTGCAAACTCACTCTCCGCTCGTATCATACAAAAAATTTTACATGAAAATACTGATCGTATCCGACGGATTTGCACATTTCGATACCACCATCTCAGTATACATAGATCGACTCCGAGGCGATATAGAGGTCGTTACTGTCAAAAGTGAAAAATCGAAAGATCCCGTTGTGATCGTCCGCAAAGAAACCGAGCGAGTCATACAGTACCTTCAAAAGATGACAAAACCCTATGTCATACTGCTCGATGAACACGCCAATATGTATACGACTCCTGAGTTTCTGACGCTTTCGGATGCGGCGAGAGAGACGAGTAGAGAAGTAGTCTATGTAGTAGGAGGAGCCTATGGACTTGATAGAGACATGATCTGATCTTGGATCACCCAGTCGCTCGCCCTGTCTCCTATGGTACTCCCACATTCGCTCGCTCTTTTAGTCTTGCTCGAGCAGCTCTATCGTATACGAGAAATACGTCGAGGCTCTAAATATCATCATAGCTAATGCAAGTCACTCCAGAAAGTATCCTCCATGATGGACATCTAGATCGCTATGATTTTTCTTATACAATGGGAGGATACGATACGGTAAATATACAGGCCTATATAGCCCTCCAATGAGGATCTCCCTATGGATCTTCGACACTCGACGAAGAGTGGCGAGCTTTCATAGAGCTTTCAGATCAATCCTACTCTCAAAAAGAATCCCGCATACTCACTCATATAACGAGTCCAGAGATTGTTTGACATATGAAGGAGCGGTATGTCGAGAGTGGCTACTATGTCAAAGAAAGAAATATATTCCAGATTCCCTTCTGAGGATCAGAGATTATCCTCGGTGTATCACTTGAGAGTCTTCTGTATTCTACTCGAGAGCGATATATACTCTCTCGAAGATGATACCTACCCAGAGAGCCACTTCGAGAGGCCGGTATTCAGAAAAAACTTCGAGCTGCCCTCGCACTGGGGGTAGTAAGTAGAGTACTAGTAAGAGAGCCATTTGAAGTAAGAGATATTTGAGAGTATCTTATCTCATCTGGGATTCCGCTCGTACGTTTTGCACAGGCCTTACGACCTCCTCACGAAGATAGTCTACCAAGGGGTAGATTCTCCGTACGTGGGAATCTACCTATGATCGAGGAGCCTCTCGTTCGAGGAGTGATGCTCGAATAAGAGCCTGCTTCATATCGGCTTCTATTTCTGTTTGAAGCTCTTTCATGAGTCGAAGATCGGCAATCGTTTGTTTCTTTTCCAGTGCTTCTTTGCTTTTAGCTTTCTCTTGAAGAAAACGAGAAACAAACGGTAAAATACCGTAGAAAACTATTCCGATCAGGAGTACTACCCCCGCTATAATCATTTCTCTCTCAGAGAGATGATTAAGTATCGAAGAAGCGGTATAGGTATAGGCGGTCGGAAGAAGATTCATATTATTCTTTTAGTTCACTAAATACGAGAAGTCGTTTGAGAGTAGTGCCAATAGGCCAGCACGTCATGAGAGAGAGTTCTTTTTTGCCTCCTTCTCGTTCGAGAGCTTTTACATCTCCAGGGCGAACTACTTTTTTCTCACGGATGATGTAGGTATATTTTTTCTGTCCATAGTAGACAATGATTTCATCGCCGTATTCGAGATGATCGAGGAGGGCAAAAATTTCGTTGTACTCTCCTTTGATCCAAGGATAGTTAGAAGAGTGTCCAAATATAAATGCATTTCCTTCTTCCCCCGGGAGAGCGGTACCAGGATATCGTACGACTCACTTTTCAAGCTCTTGCATAAAGATATTTTCCATATGATCAAAGTCAAAACTCGTGAGAGTCCCTACATCGACGAGTGGAATATTTTTCCCGATCTTTGGGATAATGAGTCGATTATCATAGGGAGTAATGGCGATCGAAACATCTCGGTTTGGCGACCTTGGAATGAGTGACTTCATAGAAAATGGATCTTCCTGGATTTGTATATTTTCGGCGACGAGTTGTTTTTTGATCTCACTCGCTGTTTTCTCCTGGGACTCCGTATGCTCTGCTACATCGCTCGCATGTACGAGAATTTTTGATTGAGAGAGAGTGTTGGAGATTTCGACACTGGATGCTTTGAGGCTATTAGGGCTCACAAAATTTGAAAAAAGTGTCCAATACGCACTCCAGTTGGTACTTACTAAGAGGATAGCAAATACAGCAGTGGATACTGCAATATAGTACAAGAAGAACTTTATATGTCCCAAGATTGGAGAGAGCGAAGACGAAGAATTTTTTATCGTCACGAAATCTTCCCCAGAAGAGAGAGAGAGGACCGATAGAGGATCTATGGAGATATCTAAAACTGTATGAGAAGAAGGAGTTATCTCTAGAACTGGGCTCACGACGGATGTACTTTCCATATTCTCATAGAGGGCGAGAGGATCTACGCTCGAGTCCTGAGCTTGAGATAATTCATGCTCTATCTCGGAGAGGAGATCGAGCTGTGATAGGAGAGGAGAAGATGATAGAACAGACATTTGTTTTTATATTGAAGCGTACCTCAATAGACTATCTTACTTTTCGCAGAGGGTCAAAAAAACAGGCCCTAAAGCCTGGTCAATCTCACAATATATGGTTATATTTTTATTGCTTTTGCTGCAGCTCGGTAAAATTCCCGAACAATAGCTTTTTCACGAGTCTTTCTCTGACTCACATTTCGCTGATGCTGCTTTTCTGCTTTGAGCTTATTGGCAGTACGAGTCTGGAAAAACATCTTCTTATATCGAAGGATGAGTTTCTCGTTGGATTCAGAAGAATTTTTAATCGCGTATACGATCATAGGTAGGATCTCTTTCGAGATTAGTAAATAATTGGTCTAGAGATTATTTACTAATCTCTTTTTGTCAAAAAGTTATTAGAGATAATCAGAGCTGGTCTCCGGGACTAGGTCGGCTTTGTCGTGACCACTTGTTCTTCAAATAAGCTCGCAAGCACCTGGATACCTACGTGTTCGTTTGAGGCAAAGAAGAGTCCACTTCCGACCGAGGCATTGAGAAGGATATATTTTTCCTGATCGGTGAGCTTAAAGATATTTTGGAGTACATCGATCGAAGCGGGAGATTGTTTGAGTAAGAGCTGGATCGAAGAATTCGTCACGATAGCTTTTCCGTACGAAGACGTCATAAAATCTTCTACATCTTGAGTAATCGTCGTCACCCCCAGTCCGTATTTTCGTGCTCGCTTCACGAGTCCAAAGAGAAACTTGGCTGAGTCATCGTGTTGCATGATATTCCAAGCTTCATCTACGACGAGAATACGTTTTTTTTGACTAGATCGAGTGAGATTCCAGACAAACCCGAGGAGGATATGCATCGCTATGGGACGAAGTATATCATCAAGGTCTCGTACTGAAAATACAACGAGGCCATCGGTGAGAGAGATGTTAGTCTGCTCAGAAAATACCCCAGAAAATACCCCATATACATATTTTTCGAGTCTTTCAACGAGTGATTTTGCACCATCCATCGTCTCGAGGACCGAATAGAGATCTTTCATGACGGGGATTTCCTTTCCCGTGATGTCGTCATCAGTAAAAGTAATTCCCTTGAGAGAGTAGGTAGTCGTGAGAGCTTTTTCCAGGATAGACTCTTCACTCGCATTACATTTTCCGAGCATGAGATTCATGAGTCCTATGAGACTAATGATACCCCCACGAAGGAGATCCCCAGGTTTAGTCTCGGTATCTTTCATAGCCCTTGGAAGATCAAAGGGATTGATACGTTCGTTGGAGTTGAGGTTGATATTCAGATAGCTCCCTCCCACAGTGTCTACCAGTGCTTTATACTCATTTTCTGGGTCTATGACGATCACATCGGTACCGAGCATGAGAGAACGAAGGATCTCGAGCTTTACGGCGAAAGACTTTCCTCCTCCGGACTTGGCAAATACAACCATATTTGCATTTTCGGTACGAAATCGATCAAATATAATCAGTGAATTATTGTGAGTATTGATTCCATAGAGGATTCCATCATCCTGAGAAAGGCTCGATGAAGTGAAAGGAAAGGTAGTCGAGAGTCCTTTAGTAGAAATATTTCGGTAGACACCTACTTCATCTTTAGCAAATGGTCCAGTAGCTATAAAGGCTTGCTCTGATCGTAGGAATGCTTGTTTTGTGAGGATATTTCGTCCAGAAAGGAGTGTGTCGAAGGTATTGGAAAGTTTTTTGAGCTGATCTTCACTCTCGGCATAGAGCGTAACGTAGATCGAGAAGTGAAAATATCTTTCCTGTCCACGAGTGAGCGAGCCCCGAAGCTCCTCTACGTCTTGGATCTGAGCCTCGAGCGCTGGATCATTGATGAGACCTTTGTCCATATTAATAGATCTCTCAGAATGAAGCTCCGTGAGACGCTTTTTGAGAAATTTCATGACAAAAGCCCCCTCGATCGGATAGACAAACATAGACATATCAAACTTCACATCCCAGTTTATGAGAGGAGAAAGCCAGTTTCCTTCGAGAAAGTCTGGATACGCATAGGTAAATACAGACCGCATGTAGGTATCGCCTATTTGTATCTGCTTGGCGTCGACTCGCATCATAGAGGGCGCAATCGCATCTTTGATGAAAGCCAGAGCTTCGGTATAGTCTTTTTCTCCCTGTCGGATCTCCTCGGCCTCTGCTTTGGTGAGTTTACCATTCGTAGCTACCGGAAGAGAAACTTCAACCTCAGTCGTAGAAAGAGGAGATTCTTTTGGAGATTCTCCTGTGGAGTGATCGATCATCCCGAGAGGAACAAGATGTTTTTCTCGACCCTCCGTATCACCGGTGTAGTTTTTTCCTACGAGTTCGAGGAGGATAGATTTTGGAATATCAGTCATATGGAGCTATTGTAGCAAGTCCAGAATTAAAACGCAAATAGCGAAGAGTTATACGCTTTGACGTTTTACAAAATATCTACTTTACTCTCTGAAAAACACAGTATATACTGCCTTGAGACCTCCTATTCCCCATAGAAGCCTAAAATATGCATATATCTATCGTAGATGATGAGAAAATTCTTGTCGAACGAATTATGAAAAAACTCATCCATCATGGGTATGCGGTGAGTGGATATTTTGGGTATGAAGATTTTATGAAGCATAGCACGCACCAATCTCAGCTATATATCATAGATATTTCTTTACGCGATGGTACAGGTTTTGATATCGTAGAACATCTTCGTATACGACTCAAATCAAAGGCTCCAATACTGATCGTATCAGGCTATTCTGATAGTGATAAAATTATCTATGGTCTCAATCTTGGGGCTGATGATTTCTTGGTGAAACCAATCATTCCAGAGGTTCTGATCGCTCGTATCCAAGCAGTACTACGTCGGCCAGTACAGTATCTTGAGTCCCAGACAGTACGTTATCAGGGTATCGTATTTGATAGAATTTCAAAGAAAACTCTGTTGGATAAAGAAGTCGTATCCCTCAATACAAAGGAACGTCTCATCCTAGAGACATTTTTGATCCATAAGGGGAAGATGATTTCTCGAGAACGACTTGTATCTGAAGTATGGGGATCGGACCGACTTATTGATATCTCAGATAGCACCATAAATGCCACACTTTCCAATCTAAAAAAGAAATTAAAGGGGAAATTTCTTCCTAAAACTCTGTATAACGTAGGATATGTACTCGAATAGCTATCGAGACCTTTGAGAGAATATATATCCCTCCCCACGAATATTTTGAATCCAATGATCGAGTCCGTAGGGTGAGAGAGCTTGTTTAAGTCGATAAATACTCACTCTCAAATTTCGCTCGATTTCGG
>JANOQA010000143.1:0-9830 GCA_031422145.1 bacterium
TCCTGAGAATTCGCTCGATATCCGTACGCTTTCTCCTCGAGGATTTCGAGGGACTCATCCAGATATATATCGTCTCGATCTCCCGATATCAGGAAAAATCCGACGATTTCACCGACAACATCGCCGTCTCGTACGAAATAGCTCTCTCATCGCTCTCGGATCTCTTGCTGCTTTGTTTCTCACGATCGGATGACTCGGGTATATCGCCGAGGGAGCCCTCCGAGATGGGTATGAGCGACTCGCTCAGCTCCCCTCTCTGAGCTCTACCCCTGAGAAATTTTCGCAGGAGATCCAGGCGATCGATGCGAGTTTTGCTCGAGCAAGTTATGCGTTTGTCCCTCTTCATTTTCTCTCTCGTACGGGTATATTTCCGTCTGAAAAGCTCCGAAACGCTACGTATGCCGTAGACGGAGGTCGATCGGTCGGTCGACTCCTCACCGAGATAGACGAGCTGCGATCCGAGCTCGTCTCTGAGATACCACCTCAAACTATCGGATCTCTCGGCTATTTTGATATACGTATATTTACCGAGGGTACCGCCCCACTCACCGACTTTTGGAAAACTCATCGAGATACTATTCGAGATATAGAGAACCACCTTTCGGAGTCAGCGTTTGCCTTTAGCTCGATCACTTCTCTCGGAGACCCGGTGCAGGATACTCAGGTGCGAAAAGTAGCTGATATCCTCAAAATAGGAGAAAAAGGGCTCTGATTTGTCCTCGATCATGAGACTTCTCTCTTTGAAATACTCGGAGATACCGTCCCAAAGAAATACCTCATCCTCAACCAAAATCGTGATGAACTCCGAGCCAATGGAGGGTTTCCGGGGAGTGCCGTCGAGGTCAATCTCTATAAAGGACGTATCACTTCTACCGAGAAACGAGATATTTATTTTTATGACTGGCATCTTTTCCCTCATGGAGAGACTCCCCCTCCGGGGATAGACCAGATCACGAGTGTCTATGGGATACGAGACGCCAACTATTCTCCTGACTTTTCCAAGTCATTTGAAACGATCGGTCGAATGATAGAAAAATCTGGTGGGAGTACTCTAGATGGACTCATAGCGATCAACCAATGACTGATCCATCGTCTCCTCGAAGTCACGGGTCCGATCCAAATACCCGGAAGATCTGAAGTATTTACGGCGGATAATTTCTCAGTACTTATATCTCTCCTCGTGGAGGCTCAAATAGGCAGAGAGACGACCGCCAAAGATATCCTTTTTGACTTTATGACGGCTTTTGAAAAGCGTCTGGTAGAAGTCGGAGCGTATAGTGCTTACCTCGAGATCATCCTCTCGGAGATACAAAAAGGAGAAGTACTCTTTGCTCATCGAGATAGTAAAAGTGCCGAGTTTATAGAGTCATATATCCCCAATAGCCCCTATCTCTCGGCAGCAAAGGAAGGGGGAAATTTTATATATCCCGTATTTACTTCCCTCTCTGGTAATAAATCAGATCGCTATATGAATCGAGTGTTTACCTTTGAGAGTCGACCGAGCTCTGCTTCAGGATGACTCGTCACTCGTAGTACTCTCTCACCGGAGAGCAACTCTCCAAAAGATACCTGTCGTGTTGATACAACTCTCACTCTCAAAAGTAGTCATCGTTTTGAGAGAGAAGAGCGTGAATCTCTCCGCAAAATGCTCTACGAGTATCAGATCGACCCAAAAGAGCATGAGCATGAACTCTTTGTCCAGGGAAATGGAGATAACGTACAGTATCTCCGACTCCTCGTACCAAAATGATCCGTCGTCCTCTCTGGAAGTGGCGGGACCAATGTACCCGTAGTGACGTATACTTCCGATCATGAGGAGGCAGATGTACTCGCATTGATGGTCAAAACTTCGGTCAATCAAGACTCTATCATGCAAGTACGGTATCAAAGTCCGGTGCAGAACTGTCAGAGTGAAGTGAGCTTTATCAAACAGCCCGGGCTCCAGAACTTTAGCATAAATACTCGATAATGTTCCAGGTTATCTATCTCGATATCGATCCGAGTCTCCAGGAGATTCTCGGACTCGAGTCTCCGCTCTCGCTCTCAGATATCCTCGACCAAGTGACTTCAGAGATAGTTCATTCCCTCTCTCAGATCATTTCTCGACCGCAAAACGGTATCATCCAGGTGAGTTTTATCTCAGATGATCGTATCCGAGAGCTCAATGCTGCATATCGCCAGATAGATCGTACTACCGACGTCCTCTCGTTTCATTATTTTGAGGATTTTACCCATACGGGAGCTTCTGAGGTAGCGGGAGAGATCATCCTCTCTCCAAGCCTCGTCCTATCCCAGTCAAAAGAGCGAGGTCATAGTATCTGCGAAGAATCTCTCCGCCTCACCATCCACGGCATCCTCCATATCCTCGGATATAACCATGAGAGCGACGATGAGTACCAGTCTATGTGGGAGATAGAGCGAGAGCTCATAAAGATAGCCAAAGATCATGATCTTCTCCAAAATGAGAAGACTTGAGAAATAAGCGATTTAGCATAAAGTATTTTTTTGTATTTTCATTTCATGACTTCTACTCGTAAATCCCTCCGAGGTATCCTCATAAAAACCCCCCAAGAAATCGAGGGAGTGCGACTCGCATCGGCTCTCACTGGAAAAGTCCTCGATGAGATCGGAGCTTTTGTAAAGCCAGGTATCTCAACTCTCGAGCTCGACCAGATCGCCAATGAGATCATGATCCGGGGAGGCGGTCACTCGGCATGTATCGACTATCTCGGAAATAATAAATGGGGAAAATGAGGGTATACGAGATACAACTGTATCTCTCTCAATGACGTCATCTGTCATGGGGTTCCTCGAAAAGATGAGATCCTGAAAGACGGTGATATCCTCAATATCGACGTGACTTCCATCGTAGATGGATACTTTGGGGATGCGTCTCGGATGTATACGGTCGGCACTATCTCTCCAAAAGCTCAGAGTCTCATAGATGTAACAAAATCTTGTCTCGATGTGGGGATAACGGAGGTCAGACCCGGAAATAAGACCGGAAATATCGGACATGCCATCACTACATTCGCTGAGTCTCTGGGGTACAGTGTCGTACGAGAGTATACCGGCCATGGCGTTGGGATCCTCTTTCACGAAGACGAACCCATCATCTATCACCGAGCTCCAAAAAATTCGGGACATACGATCATGCCCGGGATGATATTTACGATAGAACCCATGATCAATATCGGAGGCTATCAAACCAAACTTGACCCGATCGATGGTTGGACGGTACGTACGAAGGATGGTTCCCTCTCGGCACAGTTTGAACATACGATCCTCGTCACAGATACTGGGTGTGAGATCCTCACCGCAACAGAGAAATTTCGGTAGAAATACGATCTACTTGCATAATACGATAAAAATCGTATAAAAATAATATGCAGAATTTTTCCATTACTCGATCTTCAGAAAATATTCACAGATATGCGGCCTCATCTGCACTTCTCGCTCGCAATCATCGGAGTCGTATCGAGACTCAGGTGAGCAATATTCTCGGGGATGAAGAACCAGGAATAGTACTCATTACAACAGGAAGCGACGGGAGAGATGAAAATAAAATATTTGAAAGTGATCGATCAAATATAGAACTCCTCATGGTAGGAGAGTCTATGGATACAATAGGGCACATGACCGAGTTACTCGAGTCTCTCAAACAAAAGATCAGTACTCGAATAGATTTTTGTGAGGTATTTAGTCGAGATAGTAGAGTGGTATCCTATGCAGATGGAGATCCAGCTCTGGTGTTTCCCAGTCGTATGTGGGATAGTAAACTCATGTGGGGCAATGTGAGCCCCTATCATCCTCTACGTACTCAAGTCAGTGAAGAAATACTCAAGATACCAAAGATGACGACTCATTTTAAACCAAGACTAGACTATCATAGAAGAGCCCTTCGTCATGGATCATCCAGATTTAAAGGAGTAGATATTCCTCTCTATGATCTACAAAAAGGTATTCTTTCCTACGGAAAGAACTTTGGACCAGATGGGGTAACGGAATGAGTAAAAGTCGGGCCACTTCGAGTCGTACAATATACTCTCGTGTACGGACTCATGAGAAAGATCGCAGAAATAGGAGCACATTTACCCTTTATTCATACTCTCCCACCCAATATATACGCTCGTCTTGAGTATCTCAAACAATCCGGACTGACAGCGTTAACTCTTCCTGAAATCCGAGCCCTCCAAGAATGATATGTCTATTTCTTAAAGATTTATCATGATCTCCAGTATACCCATCTGACCAGTGGAGAAACAGAATTTGAAATATCTTCAAATGATAAAAAAGACTTTGAAGAAATGTTACAGGTAGTTCTAGGAATTTGTTCGGATCCTCTTCGGTTTTATGGGAAAGTTACCCGACCCTCCCCTTCAGTATCTCCGTAAAGACTTTTGGATTTCCTTTTCCAGCGGAGATCTTCATACATTGTCCAACGAAGTATCCAAAGAGGCCTACTTTCCCCCCCTGATAGTCCGCGATCTGGGTCGGCGAGTCAGCGAGTACTTGGTCAACGATCGCCTCGAGAGCGGCAGTATCGTTGACTTGGCGAAGTCTGAGTCGGTCTACGATAGTCTCGGTAGACCCTCCCTGAGTATAGAGTTCTGCAAAGACTTGCTTCGCTCCGGTACTTGAGAGTTCGTCAGAGCCTACGAGTTTGATAAGTACGGCAAATTCTTCGAGAGTAAATCGGAGTTTAGATACATCGAGCATCTCTCCCGCCTCGAGAGCGAGAGAGAAAAGAATAGTAGTGATATACGAACACGACCGTCGCATATCTCCTGTGAGAGCGACAAGAGACTCATAATAGTCCGAGATCGCGCGGTCTCCCGAGAGAATACGTGCATCATCGAGCGATAGTCCAGATGCTTCATAGGCATGTCGACGATCCATAGGAAGATCAGAGATAGCACGCTCTCTGATATACTCTGGGGTGATCACGAGTGGAGGGAGATCTGGCTCTGGAAAATACCGATAGTCCATCGCATCTTCTTTGGATCTCATAGAGTGAGACTCTCCGATAGCATCATCCCAGCCACGAGTTTCTTGGGTGAGTGTCTCTCCGGAGTCATAGATATCTACCTGACGAGCGAACTCGACATCGATTGCTCGACCGATCGAGGAAAATGAGTTGATATTTTTGAGCTCGACCCTATTTCGTAGCTCGGTCGATCCAACGGGTCGGATCGAGATATTGACGTCACATCGGAGCTGACCCTTTTCCATATCAGCATCGGAGGCCCCGCACCATCGCATGAGCTTTTGGAGCTCTTCGAGATAGGCGAGGACATCAGACTTCGATCGGAAATCTGGCTCGGTGACGATCTCCATGAGGGGAGAACCGGCTCTATTGTAGTCGCAGAGAGTCTTGGATCCTCCGTGGACGAGCTTCCCGGCATCAGTCTCTATATGGAGTCGATTGACTCGAAATTTTTTGGCGACTCATTCTACCATAGCCTCTACCTCTCCTCCTTCGGCGATGGGATGATAGAGCTGAGTGATCTGAAATCCCTGTGGAAGATCTGGATAAAAGTAGCTCTTTCGATCAAATATCGACGTCTCATGTACGGTCATTCGTAGTACCTGGGACGCTCGTACAGCGAGATCTACGACTGCCTCAGAGAGAGTTGGGAGCATCCCTGGCATCCCCATACATACTGGACAAACATTCGTATTTGGCTCATCAGCAAGCTCGATCGCATTGGCACAGCTACAAAACATCTTGGTGAGAGATTTGACTCGGACATGGGTTTCGAGACCCATGACTATTTCGTATTTGGACATACTATTTGCTAAAAATCTAAGCCACTATTGTAGTGAAAAGCCTCTCAAAGGCAACGAAAATACTCGGTATTTTGCATAAATTCACTGAGTATGGCAATATTTTTTTATAGAAATCATTTCTTTCTCATGCCTCCCGAAAAATCTATACCCCTCGAAGTCCCCGTACCTGGAAAGTCAGAAAGCTTTACCGATAAAATACGAAGAGCTACCGACTGGATATTTGGAAGGGAAAAAAAAGAAATCCAGAATGCTGGAGCAGAAGAACGAGCCAAGCTCCAAGAATCCCTCAAAAAAGAAAAACTCCCACAAATAGTAACCGAAGTGCAGCGGGCTCGTAAAGAAATCATGAAAAGTACTCTCAAAGAAGGAGTGGAAAGCGTACTCGGAACACTCGAAGATCCTCGCGGACAAAAGTATCCATTTACTTTCCCCCGAAGCATAAACAACTCGAATACCCTGACTATTCCTTATATTGGTGGATATAGAGTGACTCTTCTACCTATACCAAAGACCAACGGATATAACTCAGAGTTTCGTATCCAAGCTCAGAAAATAGGTACCAATGAACCCCAGGAAGAATGGAGAAAACTCGCTGTCCGCTATACAACGAGTACTCCCGACTACCGTATTCTTACTCAAGAGATCAAGAAATCCGAAAAAAAGGAAGAAACTCTCGACGAACAAAGACAGGCTCTAATTGGTGAGATTTCTCTCATAGAAAAAAAACTTATCCAAAAAAAGCCCGTTCTTTCAAAGCAAAGTAAAGCAAAGCTGATAGCACGAAAAAGAGATATAAATTCTTCCCTTCCTCGTATCGAGGCTCATCTACGTATTGCGAAAAATGAAGCCCAAAAAGTACAGTGAGCTCTCGATCAGTTTCCAAAAGAAAAAAGATACGAAGACTTTGCCTTTACTCCGTATGCTCAAGTTTTTGATACTCCAGAAGTACGAAAATCAGGTTTTCAGTATTTAAATACCGCCGTAGATACTGCCTGGAATGCTCCTCAGGTTGGAAACTTCATGACTCCCTTTGAAAACAACCAGACTAAACTTGTTGCTAAAGAGGCTTTTCCTCGGGAGATAGGTATCACTCTGGCTATCGTAGAGCGAATGGATTTTGTAAAATATTTAAAAGCCTGGGATCCAAAGACGAAAATATGAACCCTCCGAGACTCCGAGACAGTAGAAAAACTCATGACCGAACAGATCCAAAAAGCTCTCACTACCGTAGCTCTCAACCGTGAAACTACCTTCAACTATCAGCGAAGTGATGCCGGAGCCAAAGGTATAGCTCAGATCATGCCAGCGAGTCATCGACTCATGCGAAATGAATACCCAGAAGCCCTTTCCTCTGTTGTAGGAAATCCAAACTTCTATCATAGTGAATTTGAGCACGCTGCTGGAAATGAGCAACAGAGTCTTCGTTTTATGATGATGCACCTGGTCGATCAAGGAAAACAACTCCAATGAAATAAAGGATTTCAAGAAAACTGGGGAAAGATCATCTCGGATCCCAAAGCTCGCCTCGGTATGTACGGACTCCTTGCCGCTGGATATAATGGCTCTATGCGACGAGTACGAGAAGAGGCTTTTGGAGGGACAAAGACTTCTCATACTACCTACACAGATATTCAAAAGCTCCTCGAACAGTCATCACTTCTCGAGAATGTATCCGATAATAAAGAGACCTACACCTACGTCATGAAATTTGCTTTTGTGTGGAATTATCTCAAAGAAAACTATCCAGATCAGTTTGACGTACCTCCAAAACCTCCAGTACAAAATAAAGTCCTGAAGAAGTAGTAAAATAGACCGCATTTTCCCTTGCACTCTCCAGTATTTCCATATACTTCCTGGGTCACAACACGGAATATGTGAAACTGACCTCGTATGAACTCTGAAGCATTCTTCCTCGGCCGAGCCTCGCTCACCGCTCCGAATGTATGGACTCATGGGAGACAAGGATTATTTTTTTATTTTTATACACCTATGACGACCCTCGTCAAAGAACTACTCGATAATGCAGTACATATAGCCAGTAAGCGACAGTTTTGGTCGCCGAAGATGCGAAATTATATTTATGGAGTTCAAAATGGCGTTCACGTCTTTGATCTCATGAAGACGGCTACTCGCCTCGAAGCTATGCACGCTACTCTCAAAGATCTTTCTCTCAAAGGAAAGACGATCCTCATCGTCGGGACAAAGCTCCAGACTCGAGAGCTCACTCGAAGCGTCGCTATCGAAACCAACAATTTTTACGTTGACTCTAAATGGGTTCCTGGCCTTTTGACCAATTTCCCAACTATCAAAAAGCGTATCGCTACTTTCAATCAAATCGAAAAATCAGCCCTCGAAGGTGGATTTACTGGACTCACTAAAAAAGAGATCTCTATCAAGATGAAAGAGCTCGAGAAACTTCGAAAATCCTACGAAGGGATCAAAGACCTCCGACGAGTCCCCGATGCACTTTTTGTCATCGATGGACACTTTGAGGATCTCGCTCTCACGGAGGCAGCTACTCTCAAGATCCCTACGTACGCTCTCCTCGGATCTACGGGTGACGTAGACAAATCTACGGATTTTGTCCCATGTAATGTGAACTCTATCAAGTCACTTACCTATCTCATGAATTTCTTTAAGGATGCGATCCGAAGAGAAAAGAAAGTAGAAAATCCACTCAAGCTCGAGCGTCTTCGACAGCAAGGAGAAGGAAATGAAGAAGTAGAAGCGGTAGTACCTGGAGAAGACCTCTAATATCTGATCACTCGCTCTATGCCAGTCCCAGAACTCTTCGAAGAAGATACTCGTCCCAAAAAAGAATTCCGAGTCCTCGCAGCGGCGTGCTATATCCCACTCGGATTTGTACTCCCCTATGCTACGGATCGAAGTGGAGATCCATTTGTACGTTTTCACCTCCAGCAGGGACTCGGCATGTTTGGAGTGTTTCTCCTCTGTAGTATTCTCGGTATCGGAGGATTTGCTATCTTTGTGTATCTCATCCTCGGAGCGATCACTGGATACCAAGCGTATCTCGGAGAAATGTACATGATGGGGTGGATAAAATTCCTCGTCGAAAAATTCAAATCATTCACTAAATAATACCATGGTTACTGTAGAACTTATCAAAGAACTCCGTGAAAGAACCGGAGTCGGAATGGCTGACTGTAAAAACGCCCTCACCGAAACAAACGGTGATATTGAAGGAGCTATCGAAGTACTCCGAAAGAAAGGGATCGCTAAAGCCGCAAAACGAGTCGGAAACGAAATGTCCGAAGGTCGGATCAAGATCGTCACTGAAGGAAACACCGCCTACGTAGTATCGGTATCATGTGAGACGGACTTTGTCGCTCGAAATGATAGCTTTGAAGCAATGCTCGATAAATTTATCGATATACGTCGCACTGCTACGGACGATGCTTCAGCGATCGCTATTGCCGAAGATCTCAAAGCCTCTGAGTATACGCTCAAAGTCGGAGAAAATATGAAGATCCTCGCCCTCACCAAGATCACGGGAGAAGTCATCGCTACCTATGTACATACCAATTTTAAAAATGGTGCCGTCGTAGTAGCAAAGACTGGTACGGACGCTGACAAGCTCAAGATGGTAGCGATGCACGTCGTAGCCTCTCAGCCTCAGGTCGTATCTCCAGAAGACGTAGACGCAGAGTTTGTCGCTAAAGAGATGGATATCGCTCTCGAGCTCATGAAACAAGATCCAAAAAATGCCGGAAAACCCGCAGATATCCTCGAAAAGATCGTCGCTGGAAAGATGGCAAAGATCAAAGAAGAAAATGCCCTCCTGACTCAGCCATTTGTTGCTGGACCAGATCAGAAAGTCGGAGAATTTATAGGGAAAGATGCGATCGTGAGTTTTGAGAAGTACAATATCTAATCTGGTACACATGATCGGAAGTCTCTCTGAAAGAGAAGTAATCGAGGTTCGAATACGGAACCTCGAGCTCGTGATTAAGTTGGCTCCTATATTTTTTTTGGTAATGGGGGTCGTGTACTATATATTTTTTCGTGAAGATACTCAAGTC
>JANOQA010000144.1:0-8898 GCA_031422145.1 bacterium
CATCAGCGAGAAGTATCGGTACATACGGAGAGTTTTTCTCGGGCTATCCGATCCTCTCTTCGAGAAGATCCTGATGTGATCATCATCGGAGAAATGCGAGATGCTGAAACTATGTCTGCAGCCCTCACACTCGCAGAAACAGGACATCTCGTGATCTCTACCCTCCATACGAGTGATACCGTCGGAGCGATCGATCGTATCGTCGACTCTTTTCCTACCGGACAACAGTCTCAGATACGAGTACAGCTCGCTCTCTCACTCCTCGGAGTCATGAGTCAGCTCCTCCTCCCCAAAAAAAATGGAAGTGGTCGTGTATCTGCCAAGGAAATGCTCGTCAATAATGACGCCGTACGATCTCTCATTATCCAAGGAGCCACTCACCAGATCTACTCTATGATAGAGCTCGGATCAAATGAAGGTATGTCTCTCATGGACGCATCGCTCGAGTCGCTCTATCTGAAATGATTTATATCGAAAGAAGTTTTTAAAAGTCGAGTACGTGATACCGATCTTGTCTCTCTTCACCTCGGATAGCTATGTCCTCCCTCGAATCTCGAAAAGAGAGTATACCCCTCTCATCGCTTCCTGATCATCTCGATACTTTACGGGGCTCTTTACGTCAAGCTCCCGTACTCGCATTTCTCAAGAAATTTGATCTCTTTACCAAAAAGAAAGAAAAGATTCTTTCCAAAGATCAAGTTCTCTTTGAGCCAGGAGAGGACCCCTATCTCTACATCGTCAGCTCGGGGGCTCTCGGAATATATCGAGTCAATCCTACTGGAGAGTCAAAAGAAATAGGTCGAGTCTATACCGGAGCTTTTATCGGAGAAGGAGTTATCAATGATAGAAATCTAAAAGAAGTCCGAGCGAGCTCTATCGTAGAGTGCACTCGAGTCGTTTGTCTGACTCGAGCAGATATGGAGTCTCTCGAAAAACAATCCCCAGAAACCCTCGCCCTCCTCTATAAACATATCACCGATATCACGAGCCAGCGTCTCGCCGAGTCAGGCAAAGAGCTCGCCCTCCTCTATGAATCTACTCAAAAATTCCAAGAATTTCGAGAGCGTGGGAGCAAGTGACTCCTTGACGCTATTCATCATATCAAAGACATCCTTCGGCTCAAAGGAGTGATCGCTATAGAAAAGCATCCCCTCGTAGAAAACCTCGCCATCTACAAATACAATACTCGATTTCCTACCGTATGGCCCCTCAATCAAAAAGTAGAGTCTCATATACTTTTTCCACCAGGAAACTATACCGGAGAGGCACTTCTTGGAACTCTTTCTTCTGATACACAGTACATACTTCCCCTCGAGCTCGGACAAAGACAGCTCGGATACCTCGTACTTTCTCAAGATCCAGATCTTCCTCTCTGAGATAGCGAGCTCCGACTCCTCTCTCATATATCTCCTCAGATAGCATCTATGATGGATGGGATACAAAAATGAGAAGATGAAAAGGCACGTCGACTCAAACAGGAATACATCAAAATTCCTTAGAAATGAGACTCTCTGCTTGATAGAATCACCTTTTTCTCTATAATCTAGCCTTTCTCACGAGCTCATGATGAATGCCCTTCGCGAAGTACGAGTCGACCGTCTCAACGAAAAGGGAGTTTTTGTCGCCGAGCAGATCCTCAATATCCTCCACAATACCGTAGATGAGAAGAAAAAAGGGTGGATCTTCCGATCTCAGGCTCATTTTATCCCCTACACCTTTGAGATAGCTCACGTTGCGGGAGTACTGAGATTTTTTATCGGAGCTCCTGACGAATACATCAGCTTTTTTGAAAAACAGATCTATGCCCACTTTCCTAATGTAGAAATCAGTAAGGTAGATGAATTTTTACCACAAGGACCCGCGTATGTCAGCTCTGCGGAACTCATTAAAGATTATTCTCATCCGATCAAGATTTATACTGAGTTTAAAGATCGGAGTGAAAAGGAGACGGTCGATCCACTTTCTTCTATCACGAGTGCTCTTTCTCAAGTCTCAAAATCTGAGCCTCTCGTTCTTCAGATCGGATTTAGTCCGCTCCTCGATCGAGAGTGGAAGTCTCCCCGTCATATCGAGATACTCAGCTCCAAAAGGCCAAAATGGCTCAAAAAGGTACTCCTTTCTCGATATGGATGGACCGTACAAATACTTCTTTCGCCCCTCTGGCTCGTCACTCGACTCGGACAACTCCTTTTTCCCGGAGACACTCCTCCAACCGAGCCCTCAAAATGACCAGTTGGAAAAGAGATAAAGACAGAGCTCGAAGAAAAGACAAAAGGTTTTGGGTATCGATGCTCTATTCAGATAGCCTCATACAGTACAAGTGAGATCACAGCTCGTACTTCGATCAAGGAACTCGGAGCCGCCCTCAGTATCTTTGCCAGACCCGGAGGAAACGGATTTAAACTCACCTCACCTCACCTCGATACACACAAAGCGTTTTCTCTGCGATCACCCTCAAAAAGTTTTATCCTCAATGCAGCAGAGCTCGCTGGACTCGTACATATGCCGACTATTTATGTACAGACGCCCGGGATAAACTGGGTCGTGACTAAAAAATTTGAGCCTCCCGCTAATCTTCCGATGATCGATGCCAATCCAGAGTGCACTCCACTCGGAGTGACGAATTTCCGAGGGAGTGATGTCCCTTTTGGCGTCATGCCCAATGATCGAAGGCGTCATATCTACATCATCGGAAAGACCGGTATGGGAAAATCCACCCTCCTCGAAAATATGATCTACGATGATATTATCAAGGGGCGTGGCGTAGGACTCGTAGATCCACATGGAGATCTCGCCGAGACGATCCTTCGATGTATTCCCAAGACTCGGACCAATGACGTCATCCTTTTTGATCCATCAGATGCGAAGTTTCCGATCGCTTTTAATATGCTCGAGCAGGTGGAACCCGGACTTCGACCTATTGTAGCCTCGGGACTCGTCGGAGTTTTTAAAAAGATATTCTGAGAGAGTTGGGGACCTCGTCTCGAACATATCCTACGAAATACGATCATGACACTCCTGGAGATACCTGATGCGACGATCATGTCTATCCCGCTCATGCTCACGATGAAATCCTATCGCCAAAAAGTAGTGGCAAAGGTACAAGATCCTATCCTCAAGAAATTTTGGGAAGCCGAGTTTGAGGCCATGGAAACCAAAAATCAGATCGAGGCAGCCGGCCCTATCCTCAATAAAGTCGGACAGTTTCTCTCCTCTCCGCTCGTACGAAATATCATCGGACAACCCAAAAATCCATTTTCTCTCCGATGGGCCATGGACAATAAAAAGATCGTGATCGTAAATCTCTCCAAAGGTAAAATCGGGGAAGATAGCTCGGCTCTCCTCGGAGCCCTGATGATCACCAAATTTCAGATCGATGCGATGAGCCGTGCCGATATTCCTGAGTCAGAACGAACAGATTTTTATCTCTATGTGGATGAATTTCAAAATTTTGCGACGGATTCATTTGCGACCATCCTCTCAGAAGCTCGAAAATACAAACTCAATCTCGTCATGGCAAATCAGTATATAGAGCAGATGTCAGAAACGGTGCGTGGGGCGGTGTTTGGCAATGTAGGAAGCACCGTATGTTTTCAGGTAGGGTCTCCGGATGCTCGCATGCTCTCCGAGCTCATGGACGAAGAGCTCGTCCTCCCGAATGACCTCATGAATCTCAAAAAATATGATATCTATACGAAACTTCTCATCGATGGTATGCCTTCGCCCGTATTCTCCGCGACCACTCTTGCTCCGATCCTTGCTCGACTGGAGATACCCGAACAAAAAGTAGACGTTGTTCTCAAGGTTTCTCGAGAAAAATATGCCAAGCCCGTCGAACTCGTAGAAAAGAAGATATTTGAATTCAATCTCAAAGTTATCGAAGACGAAAAGAAATTTAGGAGTGCCGAAGACGCCTATAAGGAAAAGAAAAAGGAAGAAAAGCGAAAACTGAGTCTCGGATGAGCTCCCTCTGATACTAAATCATAGCATGCTCCTTCGTATCATACCACTCGAGAGTTCTCACGATACTACCGGTCTCACCTATACCGTATCTCGTGAGCTCGAGCCAGATATCCGTATAGGTCAGATGGTGTATATCCCGCTCCGGAAAGAGCTCTCTCTCGGCATCATCGCCGAGATTTCAAATACTTCGATCAGTGAAATACCTCCTGACATAAAACCGATTATTTCTCTCGTGAGTCGGCTGCCCGTACTCGCTCTTGAGCAAATACGAGTGATTGATGATATCGCTACGCGAAATCTCATCCATATACACAAAGTAGCGAGCCTTTTTCTCCCTCGCCCGCTCCAAAAACGTATCGAAAAATACTCTTTAGCGGATACGTCAGATACGACGTATCTATCAGCTATCACTCCGATCCCTCGATCATCAAATACACCACGTCCGGTGCTCCACTATGTCCGAGAAGAAGCATTATTTGATACCGTACGCACATCGCTCGAGTGTGATGGCAGTATAATCATCGTGCCATCGGATCGATATCTCTCACCCGACTCTCAGTCAATTCCAGGTACACTCAAATTTGATGCGACCGATACGATTCGCTCGAAGTTTTGGCTCAGTCTTCAAAAAAAAGAATTTTCACAAGCGATTTGAACTCGTCGTCTCGTCTCCTATAATCTTTCGGCGTATTCGCGTATTATTTACATAGAAGATAGCCTTCTTCCGGAAATATACCACTCGTTTCATACCTACTCAGGTTTGGATATTCTTCTTTCTCTCGTTCATTACTCTGGGCAAGAGCTCCATATTATCTCTCGTACTCCCCTCATTCATACCGGAGCACTGGCGATGAGTGGAGCTATCGACCTCGTCCAATATCCATGAAACCACTCTTCTCCGATATAGTCTCTCTCATTTCTGCGTATGGAAGTCGTATCTCTCGACTCCAATATCTCAGCATATTTTTTATGATATTTGGGAGCATTATACTTTGGACCACCCTCAAATATACCGTACTCGAGTACTCGTATTATCGGGATCTTGCGGATAAACAACAAACTATCACCGTCAAAAATCCAGTATCACGGGGGAGTATTTTTTCCAGTAATACCCCCACTGGAGTCTTTGCTACCTCTACTGATCTCCCCGATCTCGCCATAGATCCACAGGCTATCGGGTCCCGAGACAAACTCATCCCTCTCGTGAGTGACGTCGTATTTTTTGAATTTTGCGGCCGAGAAAGAGTCTTGACCCCCGAATGCGAAGAAAGTATCTTATCATACCTACGAAAGACTCGACCAGAAAACGAAGTCTATACACTCGAGAGTATTCGAAATCTTCTGACGGATGAGCTTCGAAAGCGTATTACAAAACCATTTCTCGACTTTGTCCTCGTCAAGGAAAATCTGACCCCAGATGAGATCCAAGACATGGAGGCTTTCGCGTACTCCGGGATCACTCTCGTATCTGGAAATCTCTATGTAGATCCGACTCGTATCAGTGATCCAGTTTTTGTTGCAAGTAAATTTGAGTCCCTCCTCGGCCTCTCTCCTAAAGATGCTCTCTTTCGAGTCAGTAAAAGACCCGTGCAATACGTAAAAATACTTCGTCGCATGAGTCTGGGGACCAAAGACTATATCGATGCTCGGCTTCTCGATGAAAAAGAAGCCCTTCAAAAATGACTCACTACCGAAAAAGAAACCGTGGCTCCGTTTATTATCCTAGAGCCACATCCGACTCGTTTTTATCCTGAAAAATACATGGGTTCCCAGATCGTAGGATTTGTGGATAATGAAAATATCGGTCGGTACGGTATCGAAGCCTACTTCCAAGAATATCTTCAAGGGCAACAAGGAGAGCGACAAACTCGAAAAGATGCCTCAGGTCGGACTATCGGAGGATATGATCTGAGCGAGAAAATTATGGTCGGAGGAGCTGATATAGAACTCACTCTCGATCGAAATATCCAAAAGGAAGTCACTCGACTTCTGGCGGAAGGAGTCCGCGAATTTCGAGCTAATAAGGGATCCGTCGTGATCCTCGATCCAAAATCTGGTGCCGTGATAGCCATGGCCAACTATCCCGACTACGATCCAAATAATTTTGGTGACGTATACGAAATAGAAAAGGTGAGTCTCGCAAAATACAGAAATCCGACTTTTGACTTTCTCGGGATGCCGATATTTGTAGAAGATTCAAATGAATGAACCGATCTCATCTATCTCGGCAAGAAAATCCGACTACGACAAGCGACCGATCGTGAGATCGAAAATCGAGCTATTACAAAATATAAATATAAAAATAATTTCTGACCTGGAGTTTACCAAAATGACGCTATCAGTGCTCTCTACGAACCAGGATCTGTATTTAAAGCAATCACCGCAGCTATCGGGATCGATACTGGAGATATTCGACCGACCGATACCTACCTCGATCGAGGGTTTGTAGAGATCGATCGGTTCAAGATATCCAACGTTTCGAAAGAGTGTATTGGACGACACACCTATGCCCACGCTCTCGACTGGTCATGTAATGTCGGAATGATCGATATAGCCCAAAAAGTAGGAAAATCTCTCTTTCACAAATATATCGGAGAGTTTGGCTATGGAGCTCCTACTAAGATTACGCTCGACGGAGAAGTATTTTGAAAAATTCCTTCCTTTGAAAAATGGTCTCGTACTGACTTATTTACTGCCTCGTTTGGTCAGTGACTCATCACCGCTACTCCACTCCAGATGGCGGCCGCCTACGTAGCTATCGCAAACGGGGGGATCTACTTTGAACCCTATATCGTCCAGTCTATTAAATTTGGGGACGGCCGAGTGAGCAAAAATACTCCCAACCCCGTACGTCGAGTCATCAAAGAAGAAACCTCCAAGAAAGTCACAGCCATGCTCACCGAGGGGGCTCAGATAGGGTTTGCTCGCAAAGGATCCGTAGAGGGCTATGATACCGCTGGAAAGACCGGTACATCGCAAATAGCGACTCGTGGTCGATATGAAGAGGGGGGAGCCGGACATACGATCACTTCCTACGGAGGATTTGCCCCAGCATCCAATCCAAAATTTGTTATGATCGTCAAGATCGATCGTCCGAGATCGGCTGAGTTTTCTGAGACGACTTCATCGGCTCTCTTTGCCCGTATTTCTAAATATCTCCTCAACTACTACGCTATCCCTAAAAACAAATAGTATGCCCGCTTCTCCTATGTTTACGGAGTATATCCTCGATCTCCTGAGTCCCTTGTGAGAGATCCGACATAAGAAAATGTTTGGTGAGGTGGGTCTATACTGTAATGAAGTTTTTTTTGCGATGATCTGTGATGATACGCTCTACTTCCAGGCAGATCATATACTCCTCCTGGATTTCCCGAGAAACGGAGTCCCGTATCAGGGGGGATCTATAGCCGGCATGGCAGACGCAGATCTCCTCGAAAACCATGAGCTCCTGCTCGAACTGGGCCGTAAATCATACGAATACAAGAAACGGACTCAGCGAAAGAAGCGGACTTCAAAAGAATAGTCGTATCTATGGAGATCAAACTCAAAAAAATATCCCCGACATGTCGGGGATATTTTTTTATTACTCGGCTGCGGGAGTTTCTGCTGCCGGAGTATCTTCTTTCTTTTTGATAACTTTCTTTGGTCGTTCCTCGACCGCTACAGCTTCTGGAGAAGGACCTTCGTATCCTGGCTCCATAGCTCGCATAGAGAGTCCAATACGCTTTGCCTGTGCATCAAAAGTGATGATCTTCGCTTGGATATTTTCTCCTACCTTGATGTGAGCATCCATATCTTTCTGTGCTGCAGTAGAGATCTCAGAAAGGTGAATAAGTCCTGAAATACCTCCATCGAGAGCCATGAATACTCCAAACTGAGATACTCGAAGTACAGGAGCGTCTACGATATCTCCTACCTTGTATTTCGCCGCAAGCTCTGCCCATGGATTTGGTCGAAGACGCTTCATAGAAAGACTTATTTTGTCTCCCTCGATAGCGATGATCTGTACTTTGACCGCATCACCGATCTTGGCAAATTTGGAAGGATTCGATACATGTCCCCAGTCGATTTCTGAGACGTGTACGAGACCTTCAATACCGTTGAAGGTGATGAAGAGTCCATAGGTAAGAATACCAGATACCACTCCGTCCACGGCGTCTCCTGCTTTGATCTGAGAGAGCATAGCAGATCGCTGTTCTTCGAGAGCGGCTTTTTCTGAGAATATGATCTTTTTTCCGTCATTGTCGACATTGATGACTCGAACCTTGAATGGTTTTCCGACGAGACGCTGAAGGTGCTCCAGGATCTTTTCTGGATCAGCTCCTTCGACACGTGGATAGTTCATCGGAGTGAGCTGAGAAACAGGTATAAATCCCTTGATTCCATCGAGGTCGATGAGAAGTCCTCCCTTGTTGGCTTCATTTGGGATCACCGTAATAATCTCCTTGGTATCAAAATTTGAATGGAGTTTTTCGATGAGTTTGATCTGTGACGCCTTTCGAAGAGAGAGGTGCACAATACCCGAGTGTCGGTCTTCACCGATAACGATAGAGTCGACAATATCTCCACGCTGGAGATTCATCGTATCTTCGGTAGAAGAAGTCATGTGCGTACCAGCAATAACTCCAGTAAATTGACCTCCGATATCTACGAGGATCATTTTTGGAGTGGCACTTATCACACTTCCGGAAACGATCGTTCCGTTTTGGGGAGTAAGTATAGGATCTGCTTTCGCAAGAAGATCCGCAAAAGTTGTATCTTTTTGGGACATAATTGAATTAAGGAAATAAATATAAGAAAATAATGGGGCGATTGACGGGGCTCTAACGGGAGCACTACGTGATAAAGAACGCGCTCTGACTAAAGAAAAAAAAATGTCAATATCTCACACTTGCCAGCAAGTTAGATACCTCACGTACTAGACTGAGTAAGAGG
>JANOQA010000145.1:0-2767 GCA_031422145.1 bacterium
CGCAAATCCTTCAGGACTTACCTGGAAATAAAAGAATGGCTGAAATCCAGTAGTTTTTGCACTCGCTCGGATATTGACGATCGTCAGCTCAAATTCTCTTCCAGAAAGGGAAAATACGATAAGATCCCCCATCTTTACTCCGAGTCTTTTGGCAAATCACTCCTCCACGGAGACATCCTTTTCGCCAATCTCCGATTTCCCTTCAAGAAGTGGGACATCCTTGAGAGGGTTAGTTGTGATAGAAAACTCTCTCCGAAATTCTCCTGATGGTATAGGTGTTCCCAGATGATCCGCAAGAGAGCGATCGTATAGGAGAGGCTCTTCTCCCAAGACTGAAGATCAGATTTTTGATATGACTTCCAGGAATGAGTACCCTGCTGGATCTGTGCGTTTATAAAAAGCGTAGGCACTCCTCATATAAAACATTTTTTATGGGGGGGGCGGACGGATAGGATAATCTGATATTTTTCCTGAAAGATTTGTTGGAGAGTATGACGAATATTGGCCCCTTCGGGAGATGGTATCTGAAAGGGGAGGTAGAGATCCGGACTCGACGAAAAATATGCTGTATGGTTTTCATGGATAATGAGCCATATTTGAGCATCTGATAGAGGAAAGTGTCGAACGCTTTTTATAGGTTCGATCTCTTTTGATCCGAGAGTTTGAGTAAAAATACAGTCTTGAAAAGGACTCATCGAGAAATCTATAAGACCTTTTTGGTTTTTACTCCAGAGACCTCCGAGATCCATAAAAGCTCCATTTATGAGTCGCCCAGAGTATCCAGGGAATTTAAAAGTTTCAGTGATTTCTCTCTTTTCTTCACGAGTGAGGGGAAGATATCGACTCCCGTGATAGTATCGGGCAAATATTTTTTCGAGATTGGTATCAAAAGAAAGAGTAGGTATATTATACGCAAATGCTCGGATCGCCTCGGCGGTATAGGGACCGATACCGGGGAGTTCTCTGAGTAGATCCGTTTCTTTTGGAAATATATCGTGGTATTTTTCATGGACTATCTTGGCAGTAGCGAGGAGATTTCGAGCACGGGAGTAGTACCCAAGCCCCTGATAATACGGAAAAAATGTATCGTAGGATGCCTGAGCAAGATCTCCGAGAGTAGGGAATTTTTCGAGGATATGAGTATAAAACCCGATCACACGATCTGCCTGAGTTTGCTGAAGGAGTATTTCAGCGAGCCAAACTCTGTATCCGAGTTGAGCTTCGTCGAGTCCCTCAAAGTTTCTCCAAGGAAGATGGGTACGTCCGTATTTTTTTGACCAGATAATGAGGGATTCGTATTCAAATGGAAACATAGCAAGAGTGTACGATGACTCGTGTGTTTGTCACGAAGATATGTCATTTTTGCTTTTTATTTTTCGTGCGATATCATATGCATGTATCTTCTATCTTTTTATATGAAATTTTCGTCCGCACACTTTGCTATGATGTTGAAATATCTCGGGATTAGCTTCATCACGGGAGGGATATCACATGGGTTTTTCTCAGGCACTCGCTCACTCATCATGATCTTAGCTGGTATCATATCTTTTGTGGTAGGATCTATCCTGGAGGAAGGGATCAAAAATATATCATGGAGAGTCATACTATCGGGAGCAGTACTGGCTATAGGGATAGGTGCATTTACGGGAGGACTTCAACATTTCCCCGACTCTCCTGAGAGATCTCTCTGGGTGGTGCCGGTCGGATTTGCTCTTTCTCTCGTCTTTTTTAAGGTTATTCAAAAATATAAACTTACTCGTAAAGATATCTGGTATGGAGGTGTATCACTTCTTCTGGTATTCCTTATATCGATCGGACTTTTTTTCGTAGTAGAAAATACTTCTCTTTTTGGAACACACAGTCATGGATCTTCAGATTCTATGAGCCCTCGGTCATCAGACCAACATTAGTTGAATGTAAGAGCGGCATATGCTAGTATAAGAATATGATGTCTACCATGACCATCCCTATCGTCGTATCCTGAAATGCTCCATCGGTATGTGGGAACTGTCAGTGTGGATCGGATGATATACTCCGACCAGAGCTAACTCCAGGTCAAAAAGAATGAACCGAAGCTCGGTCTATTGCTCAAACTACCCACGATCAGTACATGACTATCTGGGAATCTTGTACGACTGAATCAGAAAAGACTCAGCTAGCCGTATCACTCTATGAAATGGTTCTAGGAAGTTCTCACGGCGTTACTCCGAGAATCGTAGAATATACTGACCTTAGTGGAAAGAATGGAGAGAGGCTTGAGTATTTTCAAGGAAATCATCCGGAGACTCAGGAGGCTATTTGGGGTATTGGAGTCCGATGAGTTTGTAAACATCGATGACCCGTAGAACTTATCTCAAATATTCTCCGAAAAGCTTACGAAAGTGGGGTAATAGAGCTCACAGATCGACGACAGCGAACACCAGAATATCTTACGTAACTATATCTCGAGCTCGAGGTATTCATCGATCTGTACCTGCCAGACAAATTCCTGTACGTGCGAGATGAGTACGAGGGCTCCTTTGTAGCTATCGAGAGCTTCTGCAATGATCGGGAGATGTCGGAAATTGATATGATTGGTCGGTTCATCGAGGATGAGAAGTCCTGGTCGGAGTAGACAAAGACGAGCAAATGAGACGAGGCCTTTTTGTCCCTCAGAAAGGAGTCGTATCTGGCTCTTGAGGAGCTCTCCCGTGATGAGAAACCCTGCTGCAAGGCCTCGCATATGATGCTCTGTCCCACCTCCACCGTCTTGCATAGCACGAGCGAG
>JANOQA010000146.1:0-1948 GCA_031422145.1 bacterium
GAAAAACTCAAGATATCTCCCGGAAAAAAGATCAAGACTGGATTTTCCGTAGACTCCGATACGCTCGAGGAGATCGGGAAGACCTACGAGATCGCCAATATGATCCTCGCGTACCGAGGCTATGAAAAACTCAGATCCACCTACACGGAGTGACTCCAGCGAGAGATCGCCTCTGATGGTCGAATACATACTAACTATCGTCAGACAGTGGCAAGCACCGGGCGACTCTCGAGCGAAAGCCCCAATCTCCAAAATATCCCTACCGGAGAATGATACGGGCGAATGATCAAGTCAGCCTTTCGACCCGAAAGTCCTGATGAGGTATTTGTCGTAGCAGACTACTCTCAGGTAGAGCTTCGGATACTCGCGATCATGAGTGGAGATCCCGAGCTTCAGAAAGCCTTTCGTGAAAACGAAGATATCCACTTGCGTACCGCTCGATTTCTCTTTCCAGAGTCAAAAGATATATCCCCCGATCAGCGGCGTATCGCCAAATCAGTAAATTTTGGAGTGATCTACGGGATCACGGGATTTGGACTTTCTAAAATGATCGGAGCGAGTCCCCGAGAAGCCACGCTCTATATCGAGCGATTTTATGCTATGTATCCAGGCGTACGCACCTACTACGATACGCTCCTCGAGAAAGCTCGCATCACCGGATATGTCGAGACAGACTTTGGTCGACGTAGATATATCAAATGACTCACCGATGCCAATAGTATGATCCGATCGGGAGCCGAGCGTGAAGCGATCAATATGCCGATCCAGGGTACGGCCGCAGACGTAGTAAAATTTGCGATGCTCGAGATGGATCGCCGACTCTCTACGGATACTCCGGGGCGACTCCTCATGCAAGTCCACGATGAGCTCGTCTTTGAGGTAGCTCGTACACAAGTACCAGTACTGGAAGCTACGATACGCGAAGTACTCGAAGGAATCTACACGAAAGACGGCATTATCCTGCGAGTCGATGTCCACTTTGGAGATACCTGGGCGAGTGCCAAAGGATAGTAGACTCTACGCAAACTGGATCACGGTAGCATATCAGTAAGACTCCCGAGGAGGTCGAGTACCTCCATTGTACTGAGCGAGGAGCTCAAAAGTCTCTGCCAAAGACTGCTCGGAGCGGAGATTTTGAGCAAGTGCGAGGCGATCCATGTATCCAAAACGAGACGCCCCTATCGCCTGGCGAGAGAGCATGATCTTGGCGTGTTCTTGGGGAGTGAAGCTTTTGACTATATCCTCCGAGCGGGTACGAAGATCGGAGCGTCCTTGAATCTGCTCTCGTATACCGGAGAGATACACCATACCCGATATCATATTTGCCTGTGGCTCAAAAAAGCTATGACCGATCTGTCGAATGAGCTTTCGAGCTTCTGAAAAAGAAGTCTGTGGACTCTGGAGGAGGCGAAGAGTTTTTTGAAGTTCTCTGTCACCGAGATATGATATGGTATTGGAGCTAATCTTTTTAAAATATTGGAGATAATAGGGTTCTCATTTCGAGCCTCGCACTCTCGTCTCGAGATCCTCAGCCGCTATCGGCATCATTTGCATCATACCCTGAGCTCCTTTATGTGATACAGCCCTTGGATCTCATTTTGACTCATGACGTATGAGTCGTGCCGTCATCCCTGGATCAAATCCAAGAGTAGTAGAGAGACTCGTAATAAACTGTGGTAAGTGAGGATGGAGACGTAGACCGATCCCATTTTGACGATCCATGATCGAGTCGATTATCTGACGACGTTCTCGAGCCTTCGCATCGTAGCGAGCTTCTACCGCTGTGAGATGCGGAAACTGAGACTTCAGAGAGGAGAGAGAATCTTTCATACTTCTATCTCAGAGATTCTGAGCTAGAGTTTGTCCTGATAGAGTTGCTCCGACGAGAGCGCTCGCTCGTGTGATAAATCCTCTTCGAGAAAGAGAGGGGGTCAGAGGAGTCGATGAA
>JANOQA010000147.1:0-5896 GCA_031422145.1 bacterium
CCTCGTGATGCATCTCGAGAGGTAGAGGTATATCCTGAGTATCCGACAAATCCTACGGTAGAGAGTACTACGAGGATCGCTATCACGACGATGAGTTCTACGAGAGTGAAGGCTGCTCGAGGATGGAGTCTTTTTTGAGAAGAAGTTTGTTTGGTATGGAGCATGTGAGGATGCAGGTAATTGAGTAGTATTTTAGTATATCCTCTGGGAGATGCAAACCATTTATCCTCTCTTTCCAAGGATCTTCGGCTGGATTTCGAGAGGTGATATAGCAGATCCACAGTTTCTACAATGTTCTCCAGCTAGAGGAGTCATAGTATGACAGTTATTACACTCTACCAACTGAGATTCTCCACAGCGAATACAGTGACTCGATCCTACTAGTAGGTGAGCCCCACAAGACCAACAGTCTCCTTTTTCTGCCCTTCGAGCTCCGATCTGTGAGGCCTGGAGAAGAGCTGCTGCTTTGACTCTCCGCTGTATAAAATAGATGAGTCCGAGGGTGGCTCCTACAGCAATTGCTACCACAAAGTAGTACCAAAGTCCGATGATCTCCATACTCGTGAGCCACGCGAGGAGTCGAGCAAAGAAAGTATGAGGAATGATCTCGAGAATAAGCTCGAGCATCTTGAGAAGTATAAAGAGGGAAAGTACCGCCAGTACATGAGAAGAGAGAAGTACCTGATAGATACGTCCTCGATGGAGAGCCCAGCCAGACCAGAGTCCTACGATGAGAAACAAAGGTATCAAAAAGAGAGCCTGTACGGCAAATTTCTTGGCAGGATACCAGAATGAACGATTATTATATTCTAGAAGAACTGCCTGTCCTTTTAATACTACAAAATCCTTGAGCCGAGAAACGGCTGAGGTAGCAAGTATGGTAGTAGTATTTACTTGAAGCTGTGTCTCAAGGACAGATTTTTTAGCTTCGAGACTTTGAATATTAAATTTAGTAGTTTCTGCTGTACCTGGATCGAGGGCTGTATCTGGAGATATTCCCGCTATTTTTTCATTGAGTTTGGTGTTATAGTTTCCTCGAAGCGAAGCAATATTTGAATCGATATCCGAGATACTTCTCTGTGTTATTTCTCGAGCGAGAAATAGATTTACAAGATCCCTATCCGCATTGATCTCCTGCTTCATAACTCGTATATTCGTACAAACCGGAGAAGCATTTGATGAGTCTAGCTCAATATATCCATATGAATATCGATCATTTGTAGATGAAAAAGAGGAATACTCTGAATTTGTATATCCATTTTTACTATTCTGATAGTCAGAGTAGAGATTATCCACTATTCCTCGTCCAGATTGGAGTTTACTAAGATCAGAGAACTGTTCTATGATACCTCGACACGCAGAGCTCGCGAATTCACTCGGAGTAGTCACTACCTTGGTTTGCTCTTGGATCCCATCATAGATCATCACAAAGAGGAAAATATCGAGGAGGAGTATTATGACAAATGAAAACTTAGTAAGTGGTTCTTTCTCTCCTGGTTTTTCCATGGTAAAAAAGAGTCGAGACCAAAGAGTAGCAAAAAACTGAGAAAATCGCTGAAACATAAAAAGGATAATTACTCTATTATGTTACTGGATCTCTACGTAATTACAAGACTTGACTATGAAGCCCCGAGAGTAACTTCTTTTTCGACGGTCTTTTTTGTACTCGACTCTATGGTCGTGAGTCGGATAATATCGCCGGGGAGTTTCTCCGACAGGCCATCTCGAAGAGTAAATCATTTCCCGATCGGCATACCATCGATAGCTGTGATGATATCTCCCGCACGAAGCCCAGCAAGATCCGCTGGAGAATCCTTTTGTACAACTCCTCCATTTCCTGAAGTATTGAGGAGTACTCCAGAAGTCACTGGGAGAGTTAAACTTTGAGCGAGAGACTCTGTAATCTCTGTATATCGTATTCCGAGAAAAGATCGCTCGATCACTCATTTTTCCTGGACTGACTTGATAAACGAATTTACGATACGATCCGTGAGCGGTATAGCAAAGCCGATACCATTAGCATTCGCAGATATGGCCGTATTTACTGCGATCACTTTCCCAGAGAGTCCGATAAGCGGACCACCTGAGTTTCCTGGGTTGATAGCGGTGTCTGTCTGGATGAGTCCGGAGAGATTTTCTCTTTCTCCTCTCTGTCCTGCCTCGATCTGTCGACCTTTACCGGATACCACTCCAAAGGTAAGTGTATTTTGAAACTCAGCGAGTGCATTTCCTACCGCTACTACAAAAGATCCGACCCGTATATCGGACTGGGAAGATACAAAAGTGAGAAATGTCTCGGGAGTATAGGGCTCAGTCTTGGACTCAAAGGCTCGAATGATAGCCAGGTCGGTCGTTGGATCATAGGCGAGTATTTTACCGATGAGCTCTTTTCCTCCCGAAAGAATGACGGTATATTCAGCGTTCGGATCGCTTACGACATGTTTATTGGTGAGGATATATCATTCTTTTGATATAAAAAACCCAGTTCCTCCTCCGACTTTACGTTTGACTGTACCAGCTGGTTCATAGAAAAATCCAAATGGATCCGTACGATAGGTCTGAACCTCTCGAGTGATCACGATAGATACGACTGCTTGACTTGCTTCGGTAGCGATCGACTGGACCGTAGATTCAAGTTGTCAGATAGCAACCATACCACTCCCAGAGAGGGTGACCGGAGTACTCGTGACAGTAGTCTTTGAAAGACTAGGAGAAGTATCTTTGTCAAAATGCCCCATGATAAACTGGATCATGAGATACGCCCCCAGGAGAGAGACGAGGAAACAAAGTCCGAGCGAAATAAGAAAGAGTCGAGCGAATTTCATAGTATATTAAATAGGTTCTACAATACGTATTTTCTCGATGGAGAGACACTTTTGGTCGACTATCTCTACGATGAGAGCACAGAGAACTCATTGTCCCATATCTGCCTCAGATTTAGCGTTGAAATGCTTGGTCCCGGAGACCATACCTGGGAGAATACTCAGGAACGAAAGACCGATAGAGGAACTGAGTGATCCAGTCATCCCTATATCTGTAATAGCTCCCGTACCAGTAGTGAGTATACGATCATCGTTGGTCTGTACGTGCGTATGAGTCCCGTAGACGAGCGAAGCCCTCCCAGAGAGAAGCTCCGCCATACAGTACGACTCAGCGGTCGTCTCCCTGTGAAAATCTACGAGGATAGCATCGACCCCCTGATGATCTACCTCAGAAAGAATTTCTTCTATTTTAATAAAAGGATTGTATACCTGATCTCTCAAATATACTCCCGAAATAAGGTTGATGAGGAGGATCTTTTTTCCGTTCTTTTCAAAGATACGATATCCTCTCCCCGGGTGCGTATATTGAGCCGTACTATAAAAGTTAGCCGGTCGGATCTGTGGACTCTCTGACTGATCCATGTATTTTCCGATTTCTTCAAAGTGAGTGAAGCTATGATTTCCGCCGGTAAATGCATCAAATCCTATCCCTCGGAGCTCCTCTAGGTGGGTTGGAGTAGGACCTTTCCCATTCGTGAGATTTTCAGTATTTGCTACGATAAAATCCGGAACATACTGAGTTCTGAGTTCCGGCAGATATCGAGCAAGGAGTTCTCTCCCCTTTCGACCATATATATCACCAAATACGAGGATTTTCATGAGCTATGCGGTAATTTCTCGAAGTATTTTATCTGCGTGACCCGTCGCTCGTACACTCCTCCATTCTCGGAGGCTTTTCCCCGTTTGATCCAGGAGAAAGGTAGATCGTATCACGCCTCGGACGATCTTTCCGTAGAGATTTTTATCGCCGATGATCCCATAGGTCTCGTGAAGAGATCCATCATCGGAGAGGAGATCTATCCCAAGACTACAGCTTTCGGTAAACTTTGCGTGACTTTTTGCATCATCCAGCGATACTCCGATGATCTGGATACCGAGGGTGGCAAACTCACCCTTGAGGCGAGTAAAATCTTGAGCCTCGAGCGTACAGCCGGGAGTATTATCTTTTGGATAAAAGTAGAGGAGGGTTTTCGCAGAACGAGCGAGAAGATCGGAAAGAGACATATCAGTATGACTCGCACCAGATGAAAGAGAGTAGGTTTTCATGCAGATATGATAGTCAAAAAGTAGGAAAAATCTACCCTATCTCGATGACTTATTTGTAAGAGGTGTACGTGTACACGTCTTCTTATAAAAAAACATACCGACTCCAATACTTCCTATCACTATGACGGCGATCTTTACTTCGAGGAGATAGTGTTGCATGAGCTTGATAGCGGGTTCTCCGAGATAGTACCCCACCCCTACGAGTACTCCACACCAAAGACTCGCACCGATAAAAGTAATCGTAGAGAATGCTATCGGACTCATACGAAATATCCCCGCAGGAATAGATATGAGATGTCGGATCACCGGAAGAAGTCGTCCGATAAAAGTATAGAGTTTCGCTCCTTTTAGAAAAAACTTTTCTGCTCGATCATAGTCTGCAGTATTGATACAAATATATTTCCCAAATCGATCAATAAAAGACTTTCCAAACTTCCACCCTATAAAATAATTGATCCAGGCACCGAGCACACTCCCGAGTCCTCCTACTACAATAGCAGCAACAGCACTATATTCGCCTCGAGCTACGAGCATACCAGCGGGGATCATGACTATCTCAGAAGGAACCGGAACTAGTGACGACTCCAGAGCCATCAGGATAAATATCCCGACGAGACCCATATCACTAAAATATCCAAGAAATGTTTCCATCTAGAGTTTGATAAAAGCGGCTATCTTCAGGGGAAACGTATGGAGAAATGTCTTCATACCAAGACTATCTCGAAGAGAGATATATCAGCGAGCGATGACCGCACCGACGATCACCCCCACGAGCACATCACTAAAATAGTGTACTCCCGCGATCACTCTCGCAATACACATTACGACTCCGAGGCCAAGAAATACACTCGAGAGTGGAAATGAATAAAAGTATCCAATCGCTATCACTGAGGCTCCCGCAAAGATAGCATGCCCAGATGGAAATGAATTATCCGGAAGGTGAGCGAGCAATGGTGGTATAGCGGAGAGCGTCTCGGGTCGAGGACGAAGTGGTAAACCAAACTGAAGTACCCAGTAGATCCCAAAAGCCATCATAATGGCGTAAAATATATCGAGAGCTATAATCTTGAGTCCGACTTCTTTCCGAGCCGCTCCCATGATCCAGAGAGCTACGAGGAGAAACCCTACTACAAAAATCTGAAAATCTGATACAAAAGTAACTACAGGAGCTAGAGGGGAATCCGGAGTCACCAGCGAACGAAAAAAGAGAGAAACCTGTTCGTCGAGTGATATGATCTGTTCTAACATGAACCATATAATATGGTTTTATTGAGAGTTGCAAGCAGGAATATTCTCGTCTATCTTCTCTGATGGAGATCTCCTGGTACGGGATCGAATCCTCCTTTCGACCAAGGATGACATCGACACACTCTTTTACCTGCCAAAAGTGATCCCGAGAATGGACCATGAAGATCTATAGCCTCTACGGCGTACATGCTACATGTAGGATAGTAGCGACAGTACGGAGGTCGTCCGAGGGCTCTCGCCCAAAAAGAGTGATCTGGGGAGAGTATGTATTGGTAGAGGCGAATGAGCGAGATAAGTAGTTTTGACAAATGAGAGATTGATACTAGGATCATACTCATCTCTCACAAAAATACTATGGAATACTGGAAACCTCAAGAACTTGTAGTCATACACTCAGATGAAATCGCTCCCTCTTTTCATGAAGTAGTAGCTGAGTTTTTTGCAGCACAAAGTCAGACTATCATCGAAGCAGCTCAAACTCCAGTCGGTATAGTAGTAACCTTAGCTGGGGTGGCTCTTGTAGTAGGAAGTCTCATCAAAAATACAACTCCTCAGATAGA
>JANOQA010000148.1:0-22391 GCA_031422145.1 bacterium
TCGAAGAAATCGAACTTGCCTTTGGTCATGACCTCATCGAAGAGATCATGGATATACCAGATATCACCGAGATAGACCGTACTGAATTGCTCGAAGAAGTACGTATCACATACGGACCAATTTCATACCGCTATATTACTACCCTCTCCAAGAGGTCCCCTATTGAGTACTTGACTCCCCAAGAGCGAGAAAATCTTCCATCTCCCGAAAATACCTCTCCAAGAGATCTCCCATCTCCTCAGGAACTCAAACAAAGACGTAATATGGACTATTTTGGGAAACTCCCCTTTCTATCATTTCCCCTCTTTCGAGTGAAACTCGCCGATAGGATCTCCAACCTACGTACTCTTGATTTCAAGGCAAACAAACAGGAAAAATGTCAGGAAACTATCCTCTACTTTCTCAAACCGGCACTCGAACGATCGCCTGAAGGTTTTGTCATGCTCATGCAGGAGCTCCTCTCTCTCAATATGACCTATTCTCTCGGGCTTGAGGATACTCTGGTACCCTGGCTCGGAAAATACTTCAAACTCCTCGAAAGTTTTAAAAATACGGGACGTATTTTTATATCTGGTACATCAGACTCACGGAAATCTCATACTTCTGTACCTCGCAGACAAAGTTACTTTCCGGTTATTTTCCCGCAAGCTTAAAATATTTGCTATAAAAAAGGAGTGATGAAAAACCATGAAAAAACCCCGCTAGGCGGGGTTTTGGCTCTGGGAGAGATCTTGGTAGATCTACATCGCAGAAAGTGTAAGCTCTTGGTTTCATCCGAGATGAGCGCATAAGGCTCATGGAGAGTGGAGAAACGCAAGTAGATGCGTTTGTCAGGCGCGACGAGCCGAAGCTCGACTCACTCTCATTGGGTAGGAATTATTGAATCCCCATTTTTACCTTTGGGATGGTGTATTGTTATTTGTCCGAAGACGACATTACCCAACACTCGAAGCTCTGATCCGTATATCGGATGGTTCGAGGATTTAGTACTGTCGTCTTCGCTTCTATTGGCTTCAGTTTTGAAATGATATTGATATTGATATCTTTATCGTAATTTGTTTTTATTTGTATTGGAGGCTCGCTATCGACAAATAGTCTGCCGTTCTTTGAGAGTGAGATTTTATTAATGAGCAGTCCTCGGGAGATAGCAGTGCTACTTCTTCGGTACACAAATATAGTATCTCATTGCGAAAAATCTGACCATTTCCTGTATATTGACTACTATTAATTTATGTATATAAAACATATAATACACCTAGGTAAGCTAGTACTATAAATAAATTACTGTCCTATAATTATATTTCTCTTCTCTTTGAGTTTATTGGGGATACTTCACTATTTTTTTACCTATCGATCAAAAAATATATACGAGTTTCGTTTGATCATAGAGAGAAAATCGATACTATATTCTCTAGTAAATACTTCTACTTTTAAACAGTTTATGCACCAATACCAGCTCGAGATACTAGATATTGTGAAAAACCTATTTCCAGTACTCGAAGAGACAGTACCCGTGACTTTCTCTATTCCTCCAGACGCTGAGTTCGGAGATATAGCTATCGGAGTTTTTTGACTGTCAAAAACTCTCGGTATTGCTCCAGGTGAGATTGCATACAAAATTGCCGAAGCCCTCTCTATGTATAGTGGAGTCACCGGAGCAGCGGCACTCGGAGGATATGTAAATGTGTTTCTCAGTTCCAAAACCCTCTTTGACCTCATTACTCTCTCTCCCCGTAATCTCGGACAAGATCGACTCGCTATCATCGAGCCATTTTCTGCAAATGTCGGGAAGCCACTCCATATCGGACACCTCTGTCCGAGCTCTGTGGGACAAACCCTCATCAATATCCATCGTCACCTTGGGTGGCGAGTAATCTCAGATAACCATCTCGGTGACTGGGGTGGACTCTTTGGCAAACTCATCGTTGGATATCAGAGATTTGGTGATCCTGTACTTCTTGAGACGGACGCAGTAGAACACCTCCTCTCTTGTTATGTACGTATTACGGAGCTTGCAGAGGCAGATCCAGCAGTCGAACAAGAGTGTCGAGACGCTTTTCGAGAACTCTCAGAGGGGCGAGCCGACTATATGGCACTCTGGGGGGTATTCACCGATCGTACTATTTCTGAAGCTAACGCCCTCATAGCGAGAGTACATGTCCATTGTGATGTAGCTATTGGAGAGAGTTTTTTCTCTGGACTTCCCCTCCCCAAACTCGGAACACATCCAGATCTCCAGTATCCTATGACAGGAGTCGTGCAAGAGCTCATAGACCTCGGTATAGCCAGTCAAAATGAAGACGGCTCTATCGGAGTGGTATTTCCAGATGAGACTAAGATCCCCTCTTGTGTACTTGCTAAACGAGATGGTACTTTTGGCTACCTAGCCTCGGATCTTGCCTGTATGAAGTACCGCCATACAAACGGCTGGAATCCCTCTAAGATACTCATCTGTACCGATGCGAGACAGGAGCTCCACTTTCGACAGCTTTTTTGGGTAACCCGAGAGTGGCTCGCTCGCTCTATTTGGGGACAGACACTCACGAGCACTATGGAGTTTATTCATGCAAAAAATGGATTTCTCAAGCTCAAAGACGGAGCTATGTCGACTCGAAAGGGGAATATTGTCCGCCTCGCCGATCTCCTCGATGAGGCAGTATCACGTATACAGTGAGTCATAGCGAGCAAAGGGGTGACTCTCGCAGCCTCCGACGCTGAGACGATAGGTATCGGTGCGGTCAAGTACTCCTACCTCATGCAAGACGCAGAACGAGACACGGTATTTGACTGGGATAAAACTCTCAATCTCGAATGACACTCTGGACCCTACATCCAGTACGCCTATGTCAGAGCTACCAAGATCCTGGAAAAAGCCGAGTACACCGATACCTCCGAAATATGGGATACTTTCTCTGGGCGGGAAATTCAAGACTACGACCGAGCTCTCCTCCTCGAGCTGACACGATTTGAAGATGCTATCCTCTCGGTCTATACGAGCCAAAAGCCTCATCACCTCGCGAGCTATCTCTACGCTCTTGCGGTGAAATTCTCATCATTTTATGTGAATACTCCAAGTCTCATCGAGGAAAAAGATACCCTTATGAGAAATTTTAGACTCGCTCTCGTAGCCACGACCGCCGAGCGACTCAAAAAAGGATTTGAGCTACTCGGGATAGGGATGCCCGGGAGTATGTAGGTTACCCGATAATCCCCTCCGCGAGTATCCTCCCCATCCTATCTATTTTCTCTGTATCGAGCACTATCTGACTCGTATCGATAGAGTGAGTAGTATCTGCGGTGGCGAGGAGATGCTTTGGGAATTCGATCAATAGAGAAGGACAGAGACTCATGAGTTCGGTAGCTGGGTATCCAGATTTGAGTTGATAGGCACTATTGGTATCCACGAGAAACCCATCTTGCTCATACCTTCATCCTATGCTACGAGCGATATCCAGATCTCCTATTTCTACCCCCTCTACCGTATGAGTTAAAAGATCTATGTGTCGTTCTCGTCCACTATAGCAGGTAGTCAAAAATTTCTCTAGCTCATGTTCTGTTGTTTCTGGGGTAAAATTCCAGGTATAGATCGGTGAATATCCGCACATCGTATGGATATGAATAGACTTTTTAGAGACAAGGTGAGTTCTACGATCTCCCTCTATTTGTACAGTATATCGTTCTTTATATACCTCAGCAGCAAGAGCAGGTGGCACCGATCTCTCCCACGGGCGATTGAGATCACAAAAAGCACGAGGAATCTCTACGGTTCGTACGTCTACCTGTATATCTGGAGATAAGAGTCGGAGATACGACTCTGTAGATCGAGCAATTTCCAATGCTCCACGATCTGCCTCATGGAGCATATATCTAAAGAGAAGTTCTTGAGAGAAGTTCTCTTTAATGAGTGATATATACGCTTCTTCGAGGAAATCTATAGACACGCCATCATGGGGGACGTACAGGAGGATATCTTTCATTATGCAGAGGTAAGGGTTCCGAGGAGTTTATTCGTTTTATACTGTATATCAGTAACGAGAGGGATAGTACTCATAGTCAAGGCAAGTATCAAGTCAGGATCGCTGAGATTTTCGAAGTCAAGCGTACTAAACGACATCATATCTTCTCGAGAGAGTACCTCACCAATCCCCTTTGATCCAGACATGAACTGTCCATTTCGATCAAAAAAGAGAGATATAGACTTCCCACTCGACGAGTTGAGTTGATCGTTGACACTCGCTAGGTTTCCGCTTGGCATTTTAAATATACTCTTCTCATCTACTGCCTCCTGGAGCGATCGTCCGCGTCCTGCGAGTTTGATGCAAGATCCGAGAAGTTGTCCATCTACGATATACGGTCGAAGTTGTGCGGGAGATACTTTCCCATCGGCTCGTTTTACGAGAAATGGCTCGATGAATTGGTATGCTTCGTACGGGAATTCGATAGCCTTTTTCAGAAATTCAGCTCTCTGTCCGACTCCTACAATTTGTGTACTCGTCCCTCAAGCCCGATGTCCTATTACCTTAAATACAAGTGTGCTCATAGGGTTTTCATCAAAAACTCGCTCGATATCTTGGATATTTCCGATACGAGTATCCAGTCTTCCATTGAGATCCTTTGCAATCTCAGAAGGAGTCGTACGATCATTTTTCGCGAGGAGAGAAAGGGAACGATAGAGGAGACTCTCCGTATCTCGACCAGATAAAAGTGGGGCGATAGCAGGATCACTATACGGAATACTTGCTATGGCACAGGCATCTGGCATCTCTTCAAATGCTCGATCAAGAGATAGTTGATCCATCTCAGAAGCCACTACTCGTAGATTAAAAGCATTGTTCTGAGTTTGAGCTGATCTACGGACTGGAATATACGAATTTGTACCCGGAAATATCTCATCGATCATAGTTCGTAGTGGAGTAAATCCGTTACTTGCGAGAATCAACTCATCTGATATATATACGAGAGATTTTACTCCTTTTGTCCTCTTTCATTCGAGAGAAGTTCGCAGTATGAGATCTTGTAGTTCAGGAGGAGCTACACTATACCCTCCACAGTTAAATACGGCTTCGTAGGCACGTTTAGTACGAGGAATACACTCAGTGGTGATACCCGGGTAGGTGATGAGGGGTCTGAAAGTATCAGGAGTTGATATATTGGGGGTCATAGGTAGAAATTAAAAATAAAAGAGTTCTCGGGGGAGAACTCTAGGAAAGCATATATATGTGCCTCAAGGTTCTCCATCTCACAAAAAAGTGATATATACAATACCAAGTGTTATGAGAAATTGAGAGACGAGAGGAAAGGATAGTCATAGAGAGATAAAAAAAACTCCTCGGAAGGAGGAGTTTGGGTCAACATTACAGTCTTGTTATGTACGCAAAATATCCTCCGTGGCAGATGCCATGAAATGAAACCAAACGTAATAACAAGACTGATTCATGAATTTGATATTATCGAGCTTCCTTTTTCTGTCAATTCGGTCTTCCGCGGCGAGCGTGGGGTCCGGGTCGTCCTATAAGGTAGAGTTCTCGATCATCATCCATATCGATGAAGTCATCCACGAGTTCTTTAATCCGTCCCGAAGTAGTACGTCCGAAGGCGATGATCTCCACCTGGACTCCAAAGGTAGATTTAAGATGTTCTACTAAGGGTATATAGTCCCCATCGCCACTCGCTATGACGATCGCATCGAGTCTGGGAGCGAGTCGTATCGCATCGAGGGTGATCCCGACATCCCAGTCTGCTTTTTTACTTCCGTCAAAAAATACTTGGAGATCTTTCGTCTTCGTCTCGATCCCTCGATCGTTGAGTGCCTCAAAAAATCCTTCTTCTTCTGGAGAGTCGGACTTTACGACGTAGGCTACCGCTCGTACGAGCTCTCGTCCAGCAGCAGCGGTCTCGAGGAGAGCTGCAAAGTTTACCCGACGTCCGTAGAGACTTCGAGCTGAGTGGTAAAGGTTGTTTGTATCTATCAGGAGAGCAACTCGCTGATGGGGGTGTTTGATTATAGTCATGGGAAAATGATGGAGGCTACGAGAGATCTTAGTATAAGTTGATACCGATATTAAATCGTATAAGATTATACGTAGTATGCAACTAAATCTAGATGTAATCTAAAAGTTCTCTTCTATGAACTCCCCCCTACTAAAGTCATTCAAAAGATCGGGTTTTACTCTGGTGGAGCTTATTGTTGTTATTACTATTTTAGCTATTCTCGGAACTCTTTGATTTATATCTCTTCAATGATACGCCTCAAGAACGAGAGATACCGTTCGTTTATCAGATATATCTACCATATCAAAAGCTATCGACATCATAATAACAAAGCGATGATCCGTTCCTCTTCCAGAAAATGGAGTGATTTTTACAGGAGGAAGTATTAGTATTACTTCAGGGTTAGCTAGTAATCTCACTATTGAGGGACTCTCTACTAATATCAGTGATCCTGTTTCAAAGGTACCCTATAATTATGCTGTATTTTGATCGAGTACCTACTATCAGGTAGGTACGAATTTTGAGAATAATACACAGGTAAGTTTCGATCACTTCTGAGTAGATTCAGCATATGCGAATACTCTTTGAGTCAGTAAACTTGTTGGAAACTATAAATTTAATTCTTCTCTTCCCTCTTTATTTCCTATTGCTCAGACTATCTCAAGTGCATCCGGCGGAGTATACTCATCTGAAGCGTGCTTTATCTTGGATAATCTTTCTACAAACTCTTTTGGCTCAAATGCATGAAGCTGTACTCGAGTAAAAGATTTAAATTTAGGAATTTATAATTCCGCCTTGGTAGCACACTGGGATATGGAAACTCTCTCCTGATCGGTACTACGAGATCTCAGTGGAAATGGATACGATGCTGTTTTTACTGGATGACTTACTTATGCGGGCTCATTAAGTGGGGGGATGGTAGGAAGGGGGATTAGTTTTAGAGGGGCGTCGGGGAGTGGTGAATACTTACAAATATCCAAGGGGATACCCGAGCAAGTCTCACCTCAGTTTAGCATGCTTGCATTGATACGACTTGATAATGTAGCTTCATTACGTTCTGGAGTTTGGTGATATTATTGAACCGATAGCTGTGCAACTTGCAATCTCCACGTAGAATTTATTTCACCAGCAGAATTACGTGTACGATTCGGATGAATCAACAAAAATGACATTCGTTTTTCTGAAGTATGAAAGTTTATTCAATTAGGATTTACCTTTAATGGAGCGAAGGTGATCGTATATGTCAATGGAAAGAAGATCGATGAAATGAGTGGGAATGTTGGAACTGTCTTTGGATCAAGTACACTTACTCCATCTCATTTCATCTGAAATTCGCACGTCTACCCAGGTCAAAATAGACCATTTGAGTGAGTGATCGATGATATAAAGATCTTTAATCAGGCTCTATCGCCCTGAGAAATTATACAAAATATGAAGATAATGGGGTTTTAGTAATTCCATGCTATCACTTCTTTTTTTATTGCACTTCGATTTTGATTATAGTGAGTTAGAATGTAGGGTACGATAATTGACATATACTACTTTATATTTATATTAAATATAATTAATTTCAGTGTCTAATATAGATAAGTATGTCGTCCAATACTACCCTTACTGACGATTTCCGTGAACGACATAGTCGAAGAATGCAGGATGCGAAGGCACGTAGAAATCGTCCTTTCATGAGGCGTGCAGAAATAATAAATTATTTCTGCGGTATCACTATGATCATACTAGCATTGCCTGATATCTATACCTTCAACGCTATCCGCCGAGAATGACAGAGTTGGACAGAGATATACACAGAATCACTTCGTCAAGGGGTGGCAAAGGTTACGAATGATATATTTTGAATAACGATTTCTGCTAAAGAATACGGACCCCCTCTTGCGAAAAAAGAACCTGTTGAGATAGTACCCTGCAGTAGAGACCCTGAGTGAAAAAGACTCGATCGAGTATACGATGGATCTACTCTTTTTTCAGATGCCAATCTCGGAAAACTCCTCAAACAACAAGGTAACACTACTACAAGCATGGAAGTGTTACGAAACACATTTCGTGCCTTCAATGATTGTGTTGTCATAGGCAGCTCTACCAAGTGAAATATAGACCAAGAAAAAAATAATATACTCTCCTTCCTCTATACTTCAGGGGGACTCTTCCCACGGGAAGTCTTTCCAGATAAACTCATGCTTCTCGGAATAGAAAGCAATCTTAGGAAATACACAGGACAACCGACCGCCGGACTGAATCATCGAGCTACCATACTCCTCGATCCTCAATATATACAGTATGCAGGTATTCATGAGACTACTCACGCAGTACTCAGACACCATACTCATTCATTTAACTGGGATACTCTCTGGAGAGAAAAGATTGGGCCATATGATACAAAAAATCCGATTCATTATATAAAAGCATCTCAGGTAACTCCACGATGAATACCTCGATATGGAATGATAAATCCGAAAGAAGATGCTGCCACCATAGCAGAGAGTATGTTCACAGGTGTATCTTGGAAAAATCTGAGATCTCAAATGAAACAGAGTCCTATTTTGACAAAAAAAGTCCAGCTACTCATGAGGGAATTTGAGCGGGTATCCGGATGACTTATGGATGAAGAATACTTTGCTCGCATCGAGAAAGGGAAAATACGAAATGCCATCGAAGCTCAGGCGTATTTCCAAGAAAAAAGAATGCTGCCCATACTCGCTGTCCGAGAAGAAAATATCAAACGAGTAGCTCTCTATACATTCCAGGTCGACCAAGTCATGCGACACTATCCACTTATTTGGAAATATCCTACTCAGCCAGAGTCTATCAATATCACTCCCTCAAAGTAATATACTTTTATGCGTTCGTATCACACACTCCTCTCTATATTCTCAATCGTCGACCAGAAATACGCAGTCGAGGGAAGACTCCGTCCGTATAGTGAAGTGTCTCGTTGGACTCAAGCAGAGATAACCGAAGTTTTGGAAGCTGGACGAAATAATGATCCTAGTAATCGACGAGAAGAGATCTGTGATTTCTTCTATGTAGCATACGCTTCTTTCCTCTGGCGCAAAAAAGGTCAGACTACTGGACAAGAATTCTTGCAGGTACTCGCCTCTCATCCAAGCTTCGAGAGATATATGAGCCAGCTTTCTGAGGGAGACTGGACATTTGCTCTCACAAAGTTTCAAGAACGAAATGCCTATCTTTTTGATGAAAGCTTTCTTATAAAACTCAAGAGTATCGATACTCCTACTCTCGTACTCGACGAGATAGATCTCTACTGGAACAAGATCAAATACCTAGAACAAAAAGGGTACAAAAGTCCTGCATACTCTGACTATGAAGAGATGCTGAGTTCTTTACAAGGGAAGGAAGATGTTCTTCGGGCATTTTATACAAACCCTTCTGATGTAGCCTCTCTCGCCTATATACAAGCCTGTATCCAGGAGTGTAAGTTAGGAGAACCTTTTTCTGCTTATATTTTACGAGCTATTACTATCCTTCCTCGCTGCATTCATGACTATGTAGTTGCTACCGAAACATTCCAAGCTCAGTGACTCTCACCTCTTGATGCGTTCGTGTGTGCCTGTCTCACTATCAATCATACCGAGTTTATGACTCCAAAGGTAGCTGCCGGAAAGATACTCCTCGAACAAGGCCTTAGCCTCGAACCATTTTTTGCTACATTTCTCATGTACTCTCGAAGTAGTGAGCCGTATATGCTCTATCGTGGACTCCTACGAAGTGGTCTACCAGCAAACACTGCCCAAGGCATGACTCTCCACTTTGCTAACCATATGAATCCAGGATTCCCAGAATTTGCGAGGAAACTCCGGGGATATGTCACAAAAGATGATGGAAGGAAATTTCAGGAGTATATAGAGAAGGGTGGAGAGGTAGAGGAATTACTAGAGTCACTTTATAAATAAATCCCCTTTCGGGGATTTATTTTTTCTCTGAGAGATACTAGTTTCTCTTTCGATCTCCTTCTTTGAGTCCTTTCTTTCGGATACGGACTGCCGTAGGAGTTACCTCTACATACTCATCATTTGAGATATAGTCGAGAGCTTCCTCAAGTGTAAATTTACGAGGGGGAGTGAGTCGTACTGCCTCGTCCGTACCAGAGGCTCGCATATTCGTGAGCTGTTTGTTCTTGGTAGGATTGACTACGAGATCGCCTCCCTTGAGATGCTCTCCGATGACCATCCCCTCGTAGACCTCAGTCTGTGGATCGATAAATATAGGACCTCGTTCTTCGAGTTTCCAGAGAGAGTAGGCCATAGCATTTCCTCCTACTCCAGAAATCATAGATCCAACTTCTCGTTTTTCAATCGATCCTTTATATTCATCGTAGTGTGAGAATGCAGAGTACATGATCCCCTCTCCCTTCGTCTGAGTAACAAACTGAGATCGAAATCCGAGGAGTCCTCGAGTCGGTACTTCAAATTCGAGATTGGTAATCCCATTTTTTGTGTCCATATTTTTGATGAGACCCTTTCTCTTTCCGAGAGCTTCGATGATAGATCCTGAGTCACCCTCTGGTACGAATACCGTCACTTGCTCCATAGGCTCCATTTTCTTTCCAGCTTCTTCGTGGAAGATTACCTGAGGACACCCGACTGAGAGCTCATATCCTTCTCGACGCATAGACTCGATGAGTACGGAGAGGTGGAGTTCTCCACGTCCAGATACATTGTATCCATTTCCATCTGAATTTTCGAAGTCTACCTTGAGTCCTACATTCATCTCGAGCTCTTTTTCGAGACGCTCTCGGATATTTCGAGACGTGACATATTTTCCTTCTCGACCCGCAAATGGAGAATCATTTACTCGAAATTCCATTTTAAGTGTCGGCTCATCGATCGTGATCGGTGGCATAGCCGTAGCTTCTGTATCACTGGAGAGGGTTTCTCCGACATAGATATCTGCAATACCCGCGATAGTAACGATATCTCCCGCCTCAGCGGACTGTACTTCGTTTCTTTTGAGACCGAGAGAAGTAAAACACTTGGCGATCTTTCCGGTACGACGTACCCCATCATTTCCGATGATCGTCACCGTCTGTCCAGCTTTTGCGACTCCTTCGTATACTCGTCCGACTCCGAGTCGACCAAGATAGTTGTCGTAGGCGAGATTGGCTACCTGCATACGAAATGGCTTCGTGAGGTCATTTGGTGAGGCGGCAACGTGTTTGAGAATCGTTTCAAATATAGGAGAAATATCTTTCTTTTCATCATTGAGGTTGTAGAGAGCTATACCCTCTCGAGCGATAGCATATACGATCGGAAAATCAAGCTGCTCATCGGAGGCTCCGAGCTGTACAAATAGATCAAAGAGCATATCTACTACTTCTGCTGGACGAGCTGTAGGTTTGTCGATCTTGTTGATGATGACGATTGGTCGAAGTCCGAGAGAGAGAGCTTTTTTGAGTACAAACTTTGTTTGAGGCATAGGTCCCTCATACGCATCTACAACGAGACAAACTGAGTCTACCATTCGGAGTACTCGTTCTACCTCTGATCCAAAGTCCGCATGGCCGGGAGTATCGACGATATTGATCTTTACATCTTTGTAAAAGACCGCTGTATTTTTAGCATAGATCGTGATCCCTCGCTCTCTTTCTTGATCATTTGAGTCCATGACACAGACATCTACGGCTTCGTTATCTCGAAATACTCCAGATTGTTTGAGTAGGGCGTCTACGAGAGTCGTCTTTCCGTGGTCAACGTGGGCAATAATCGCTACATTTCGGTAAATCATACGTAAGGTTCAAAAAATAATCTCCTACAAGGGAGTTAACGCCAAAAGTATACGGATATTCTCTTGAAGTAAAGAAAATCCGTATTTTAAATTTTAGCCGCTCTCTCGATCGCTCTTTCTCAAAGAAGATACACCTCAATAACTCCCCCGCATTTTTTGACTCTATCTCAAAGATATCGTAGAGTACTTACATCGTATTTTATATAGTATCTATGACCAAGCTCAATCTCGCTTCTCTTAAAAAGCAAAATCTATCGAGTATACTCGCTATTCCAAAGATTGAACCGATATCTATCGTACCTGAGTCTACTCGTCCAAAGGTTTCACTGACTCAGTTTAGACGAGAGCGTGAGGTAAAAGAAGAAGGAGTGAGTACACCTGAGCTCGTCAATCCTCTCATAGTAGAATCTTCAAGTCTCGAGATAACTTCTCTGAGCACCGAAGAATCTTCTCCCTCTTGAGAGACTCTCCCTCTCCCCGAAGTATCCACTCCTCCTCTCGTACTCGAAATAGTCGCTGAAGCTGAAGCAGTACCAGAAGAGACTCTCCCTACCCGCGAATTTTTTCCAAATCTCGCCGTAGCAGACGACACTATGTTTAGCGATCTCAATACTCCTTTCCCCTCAGTAGAATGAACCTTGATTCTTGTAGAGGGTACTTCTGAGAGCGTCACGGGAGAATCCTCTATCCCCCCGATCCTGATGGAGGAGATAGAAGAGGTGGTACCTGTTCATGTAGAAGTATCTACGGAGGCCCTAGGAGTCGTGTCAGATACTCCATGACTGGTCTCTGAAACCGAAGAAAATACTCCCAAAACAGAAAAGGAAAACTATATACAAGAAGTTGCTACAACCCTCTCGAGTGAGAGAGTTGGAGGTCTTTCTATCTTATTTTCTAAAGAGAAACGTATTTTGGTAGGGAGTCTGATCGGAGTAACGACTCTCTGTATTACGGGAGTAGTCCTCTTCGCTACTGGGATTTTTACACCAGGAAAGGCGAGCATAGTAGAATACACTCCTCTCCCCACTCCTCCGGTAGTGGTAGCAGTAGCCATCTCTACTGGATCCACTACCGAACCTCTTACGAGTACGGGAGAGAGTCTATCTGGTGCTTCTCTTACGGGAGTCATGACGAGTCTCAGCGGGAGCACGGAGACAGGAGCTCTACTCCCTAGTATTCCTCCTATCGGAACAGGAAGTACTCAAACTGGGATGGTTACTCTCACGAGTACAGGCACTCTCACTGGAGCACTCAGCTCATCTACCGGGTCAGTCATGAGCCTGAGTGGAAGTACACAAACTGGATCCACTCGTCCACCACTCGTCCTGAGCAATAGTGGATCTATGGTTTCTTCCAGTAACTCTGGATCTACCAACGTCATTCGCTTCCGTACTCCAAATATTCCAAAGAAACGATAAGTACTCACCCGAAAAAAAGAAAGAGTCGACCTCTTTCTTTTTTTTTGATTCGGGCTATCCTTCTCGTATGAATCATTCCTCCGTACAAAAGACTTCTCTCCTCATTAATGGTCTATTTTCTACCATCATTCTCGGGATGCTCGTCCTCGTATTATTCTTTCCTGATACATTCAAGTGGATCATCGAGACTATTGGTCAGTACTCTAAAAGTATCGGCCACTGGAATACTCTTATTTTACTCATCATAAGTACGATAGAGTCATTTCCGGTGATCGGAGTTCTCGTACCGTGACAGCAGATTATTCTTATTGTAGGGGGATTTTATGGGCAATCTCACCCTATATTTGCCTTTGGTGCCATAGCTTTTGGAGCTATGTTTGGAAATTTTATCGGGTATATCTGGGGAATACGATACGGCCTCGTTTTTTTCAAAAAGTATGGACAAACATTTGCTCTCGGTGAGACTGAACTCAAAATTCTGAAAGATCAAATACTTACACACGGAGCTTTTTCGATCATTCTCGGGAAATTTCACAATCTTACTCGAGCTTTTATACCAGCCATTGCAGGGGCATTTCAGATGAAAAAGCCAAAGTTTTGGCAATACAATATCATTGGTTCTGTTCTCTGGGCTATCGTAATGCTCATTATTTGAGTAGTTTTTACCTCGTACGTAGACCTGATACTTGATTATTTCTGAAAGATCGTCCTTATAGGAATGGGGGGATTTCTTCTCTACTTATGGTTTTTTAAAAAAGAAGCTCTCCAAAAATATCTTCGTGATAAAGAAGCAGAAATTAATACATCATCTTCTTCTCGTTAGCTATGTTTCCAGAACTCATTTCTCCGTATGGTCTCCTCCTCGTCAGTATAATTTCGCTTCTGACTTCAGCAGGTATCTACACGCTCGCTATTCGGATGTTTCGACACTATGGACTCGTCGATAACCCAGGTCCCTACGGTCACGATCGAGCTCCGGTGCCACTCGGGATTGGGATAGTACTCTATATCAATTTTGCGTTCCTCTCCCTCCTTCTCTTTCCGATGACGGAGAAACTTCTCATACTCATCATACTCTGAGCTATTATTACTGGGGTAAGTTTTCTCGACGATCTGGATACTATTTTTAAATTCGATCGATCTGACACTTCTATCAAAAAGACGGCTACGGATATGATGAGTGCTCGAAAGACACGTTTCCATGTATCAGCTAGGGTTCGGCTCGCTCTGCAGATTTTCATAGGAATAGTGATCGGACTCACGAGTATAAAGATCAGCTACGTGACAAATATTTTTGGGGGGGTTACTCTTCTCGATGCTTTTTCATTTAATATTTTGGGGCTCGATATATATCTGATCCCCCTGCTTTTCACGGTATTTTGGTATGTACTCGTATTTAATAGCGTCAACTGGAGTGATGGTATACCGGGGCTCACTATCGGACTCGGGACGATCACTATGATCATTATTGGTATACTGACGGTGAGATTTTATATCTCAGACGATACCCCGGCCCTTCGAGAAAATTCTATATTTGTTTTTTCGGTACTGGCGATACTCCTCCCAAGTCTTTTGATAGGCTGGTATCTCAATATCACGCCCCGTATCCTGATCGGGGATAGTGGAACTATGTTTGTAGCTTTTATGATAGCCTCTCTCGCTATCCTGGTCGGAGGAAAAGTGGCTACCGTAGCGGTGGTGCTCGGAGTCTATCTGATCGATGCACTTTATGTGATCGTCGCTCGTATCCTCAGCAAACAAAGCCCCCTCAAGGGAGATAGGATCCACCATCTTCATTTTCGACTTAAAACGATCGGACTCTCAGAGGTTTTTATACGAAATTTTGTGTATCTTCTTGCATTTTTCTTTGGGATAGCGGGTACTTTCCTCGATAAAACCGGAAAAATTATCCTCTTTGGGATGCTCGCCTTGATCATAGTATTTATCACCAAGATCCTTGCTCACAAAAAATAATATCGCTTTTAGTCTCGTTGAGCTGCTCGTAGCGGTATCTATTGTGATGATTTTTTCTACGATCAGCTACTCCGGATACCAAGCATTTTCAGTACGTGCGACTCATACTCATATGCTCGAGCGACTCGAGAGTCAAATACTACGAAGCCATAGCGAAATAGCTCTCTCAACTCATCATGATGTACAGATGCGTTTTGAGAGTGGAGCTATCGGAGTTATCATAGAAAGAAATACTCTCAAAAATCTGTCTCATATTTCCGTATGATCCTATGATTGGAGGGCTATGACCGGGAGTATTGTTCCGGTATCACTCGAAAAAAGTGAGCTCGTATCTTCTTTTATAAATCAAAAAAAGGTATCTTCTTTTTTAGCGGATCCGAGTAGTACGGGAGTAGGATTTTCATTTACAGGTACTCGACTCGAGTCACTCAGTCTTTCGAGTCTCAGTGCGGGACAGATCGAGTTTTTTTATTTTACTCCTGGATATATTGACGAGGTACTTCGTGATCCGTATACTCTCACTCTCTCTGGTACTACCAGTACGGGAGTTACTTTGATAAATTTTAGAAATCAAAAGGTTCTTCGAGCCTACGATGGTACTATCTTAGATTCGGTAGATCTGATATTACAAAATTCTCGTATCTCTCTTTCTTTTCCCCTCGCATGAAAATAGGATTCTTCGGCACTCCTGAACTCGCTGCTACTCTACTGCAGGATTTCCTACAAGATCCTACTTTTGAGATCAGCTACATCGTGAGTCAGCCAGACAAGCCCACTGGACGTGAGCAATATATCATTCCTAGTCCCGTATCAAAAGTAGCTCTCGATCACGATATCCCTCTTTTTCGACCCGAAAAGATCCGATGAAATAGTGAACTGATCAGTACTCTCTCGCTCTTTTTAGTAGACTATATTGTAGTGGTTGCCTATGGGAAAATACTCCCCCAAGAAATACTCGATCTTCCTCAGAGCCTCTGTATAAATATCCATGGTTCTCTCCTTCCTGCCTATCGAGGAGCTTCGCCCATACAGAGTGCCCTCCTCGATGGGGTATCGATCACCGGAGTCACGATCATGGAGATGAGTCTTGGGATGGACGAGGGCGATATTTTACGGACGCTCGAAATACCGATAGATCCCGAGGAAACAGCTCATTCTCTTTTTGAGAAATTTGGAGTCCTCTGTGGTCCTCTTTGTCGATCGACGCTTCAGGATCATAGAGCGGGGAAGATTATACCTATCGCTCAAGGTGCGGGGGCTACCTATACCAAGAAATTTACCAAAGAAGATGGATACATCGATATTTCTCAACACACCGCAGCAGAAATATACCGAAGATACCAAGCTTTCTTTCCTTGGCCTGGCATATGGACTACGATCAAAGATCGTCGATGCAAGATACTCCGTCTCGCCCATCCGGATACTCCTCCCTCTACGGGGGTATGTGTACCGACTCGATGAGGAAATATAGAAATACTTGAGATCCAGTTTGACGGTAAAAAGCCAACTCCCGCTACCTCGGAGCTTCTCCATTGATTTTTTAGATAATTCTCCATACTAATCAGTAACTTCTCTTCTATGTTTAATATCGCTTTCAATACCTTTCGTGAACTGTTACGAAACAAGATTCTCACGATGATTCTCCTATTTGCGGTCGTACTCATCGTATTTACGAAAGTACTCGCCACGCTCTCTCTCGGACAGACGGAGCGGATCATTATCGATTTTGGGATAGCCTTGATTGAGATTTTTGGTCTCGTAAGTGTGATATTTATCGGAGGACAGATCCTTTTTCGAGAAATCGAAGGGAAGACGATTTATCTCATTCTCTCCAAGCCTATTCATCGATATGAATTTCTCATCGGTAAATTCATGGGATTTACGCTCATGATACTCTTGATTATTCTCATCCAATCTCTCGTATTTGTGGGACTTCTTTGGTATGAAAAGATCGGCCTCGATCCTTTGATTTTTATATCTCTAGGATCTATTATGATAAAACTCACTATAGTTTTCTCGATCATTCTCTTATTTTCCACCTTTACCAACCCTCTGCTTTCGATATTTCTCACGATCGGGGTCTATATCTCTGCTCACGCGGCACATGGTATGCTTGAGATGGCAATTCGACTTCAAAACGAATGGTTTACGCTCATGTCAAAAGGGCTTCTGACGGTACTGCCTCCGTTTGAGGCTCTCAATACTGCTAAAAATACGATCGGCACTCCAGTAGGTATTGATAGTAGTATATTCTTGATCCAGTCAGGATCCGCCCTCCTCTATCTCGGAGTGATCATTGGGATCAGTATAGTGATCTTTCATAAAAAAAGTTTTGAAAATGCCTAAGGGGGCTCTTACTTTTCTCGGACAAGTCTTTGAATATACCGATGACGTCTTGACTCCAAGACTCGAGACCGAATGACTCGTACTCTTTGTTTCTCAGGAACTTTCTCGATCTCCTGCTCATAGAGTGCTCGATATCGGTACAGGAAGTGGTGTCATAGCAGCCTCTTTACTCAAAAGGCATCCCACCATCCAGATCGAGGCCAGCGATATATCACTCCCCGCGCTCCAGATAGCGAGTAAAAATCTCCAGTCCCTCTCTCTGACTCTGCCAGTCATCCAAAGTGATCTCCTCGAGTACTATCTCATGACAGAATTTCTCAAGGAGGATCTGTATATAGTAGCAAATCTTCCCTATGTCGGTTTTGAGGAAAAAGTAGGAGAAGACGTACTCCTCTACGATCCCTCCATAGCGGTATTTGCTCCCGAAGATGGATTTGCTCTCCTACGACGTCTGATCCAAGAGGCAAGTGTTATAGGGGCTCGCTCTAAAAGTCTACGCATGACTCTCGAGCATGGTCCTCATCAGGCAGATTTGATACAAAAAATGACCGAAGATACCTGGATTTCTTTATCTTTTCCTGATTATTCTGGAAAAACTCGATATACTCATCTTACCTATGGATCTTCAAAATAGTCGAATATCTGGGAGTCCCGAGCTTCTTGGATCGGTACTACTGAGTGCTCTCAAAAAGAGCATCGAGGCAGAAGATCCTCTCTTGGCAGCAACCTTGACCGGCATACGTTTTACAGCGCGTGGTACGACCATCCTCGTCTCAAATCCACTCACCCTTGTCAAAATACGCTACTATGAGTCAAGGTGTAGAGCTGAGATAGATATCGTTCTCTCTAAATTCACCCCCAGTCAAACTACCGGTATACTTCGTTTTCGTGTATGAAATTTATCATAATTCTCGGTATCTGTTTGAGTCTATGTTCGTGTACGAACGAATACCGGGAATTTCGGACTACTCAAACCAAAGTCCAAGAGACTACGAGTGTTCAGAGTCTAAATGACGCCGGATTTAGTCAGAGTGGAGTCAGTATCTCGGAGGTCGATCTCATCGTCGGTCCTTCTTCGCAGATCCTCAAAAATATCCTCTCGATGACTCGATCATCCACGAAGACTCTCCGGGTAAATCTCTACCTCCTCTCTCATCAAGAGATAATTACCGCTCTTATACAAGCTCAAAAAAGAGGCGTCGACGTACGAGTCATCCTCGAAAAGACGGTCTATCAGTTCGCCAAGATCAACAAAGAATCTTTCGAAAAATTACAAAAATGAGGTGTGAGTGTCGCCTGGGCGAGTGAGCGAGATTTTAATTTTAATCATGCAAAATATTTTATCTCAGACGATCAATGGATGCTCTCAACTGGAAATGCTACCAAGTCATCCTACTCCAAGAATAGAGAGTTCTTTGTATTTGGGCAAGACGCTCAAGTACACCAAGATCTCGTGAGTATCTTTGACGCAGATTTTCATCAAAAATCCCTCTCCACTCCCGTACAAAAGATTACTTTTTCTCCGATCAATGCGAGATCTCGAATAATTCGTTCCCTTAAGGAGGCGAAAAGAGAAATTATTATCTTTAGTGCGTCAGTTTCTGACCCAGAGATACTTGAACTTCTGAAAAAGCGAAAAGAAGAAGGTATTGCGATACTTCTGTGTGTCGGAGATCTCCCAAAAGCAAGTGAAATCTCCCGTTTTGCAGACCTCCTCGGTCCGGAAATTACATATATACAAGCAAAGAAACCCTATGTCCATGCAAAATCTATACTCATAGATCAGACATATTTACTGGTTGGAAGTATGAATCTGACAGCCAATTCGCTCGATCATAATCGGGAAGTTGGGCTCATTCTCCAAAATAATTCTATCGTAAAACCCCTACGCGAACTCATCACGACTCAGTGTGGAGCTCCATAGAACTTTGGGAGTAGAAAAAATATAGTATACTCTCCCTATGAGACGATTTATTTTTATGTGTGCCATAGCCTTGATATCCGGGATATTTTTGGCGATTCTCCTTACTTCTCGAGACGTAGTGTGAGTGGCTGATCCTCTGACTGAGATAGAAAAGTCTTTGATGGGTTCAGGATCAAGGTCTCTCTCCCTCTCTGGAGAAATAGTGAGCAGCAAGGACGACTCTTCCCGGGAGATTTTGATACTCGATAGTCTCGATAGTATCGTCCTATCACAGGATGCCTCGACTCCTGTCATTGAGCCCGGAAAAATACAGACGATCAAATTACAAGAGGGGCTCTATCTCTTCTCCTTGGGAAATATATTTACTCAGTCAATCATCCAGACAAACTCTCTTTCTATCGAACCTCTCGCTACTGGGATATTTTTTATAGATGTCCGCCCTTCGGTGACTCGAGTGTATTCGGCGACCGCTCCTCTCAAAATCACTCTGACTCAAGCCTGAAAACCACTGACTGATATACGCCTCTTTCCATCTGGACTTCTCGTACATAGTGCTGAGTTCAATGAGGAACTCCGAAATGCTGATATATTTCGTGTAGCCCAGATCGATAGCGTCCAAAATTTAGATATTCGATCTCCTGAAGAAATAAAAATAATATTTGGTCCACGTACTGCGGAAGCAGGGAAATTGTTCTCTTCTATTCAAGAATATCTAAAAAAACGTGATACTCGCTTTCGTGAATTTTATAAGAATTTCACCGTTCAGGATGGATCGAGTAGAGAAGAAATCGAGAAATATAGCACCTTTCTCGTAAACGATACCAAGAAAAAGGTCTTACTTCGTAATTCGCTCATACAAGATCTTCAATCTATTCTTCAGTCGAGTAATAGTGCTTGCGATACTGTGTGTACAAAAAAAAGAGCGGAACATATGAATGATATTCAAAATATTCTTCGTACCGCTGAATCCTTGGATACATCAACAGCAGAGGACTTTCGGGAGATTATAAAGAGATACGTATTCCTGGGACTCACTCATACAGATACTCGACCAACCTCGTACTTTGTAGAGGGAAGAAGTCCCATTGGAGATCTTGCCTCTACTATTCTCCCTGCTGGATCGGATTTGATGAGTCGATACCGTATTCTCTCCGAGATATTTAACGAATATCTCATCGCTCAGGGAGATGAGAAGAAACTCGACGAAAATATGCAAAATTTTATTCGAGTACTCGTCACTGGAAAAACCATAGAAAATACTGAGTTACTTCCCCTTATATTTTATATAAAAGAGTATCTTACGCTCAGAAATGAAGACATAAATATCTCATCTCTCGGTATGGCAAGCTCCATGATTACCCTCGCAGACCGACACCTTGACGCTCAAAAAGATACGAGTAAGAAGTTTGATTCGCTTTCTATATTTCTCTATACATTTGTCTCTCTCTTCGACCAATCCCATGAAAACATCGTAACTCGATTCTTCGAGTGACCAACAGAGAGACAACTCCTCAAAAAGGAATACCAAGGTGAAAATGGAGCGGAGATCGATGGAGTATTTTTATCTCAATACGAATCACTTATTAGTACACTCAGTGGCTTCCTAAAACGGCATTCTACCATCTATGCACAGGGGCTTAATGTCTCAAGTGCTGATACTATAAATCTCTCCGATCAACTCTCTCGAACTCTCGAAAAACATACTACTACTTTGGCTATATTTAAAGATTACACTACTTACGTAAACAATCTGAATCTCTCCGATGAGAGTAAAAATATACAAGCTATTATCGTGAAGAATACGGAAAGTCCAGAGTCCATAAAAGCCTACGTAAATACCTTTTCTGAAATAAATACCGAACGTACTCGTATCACGAATACTCCAGAAACAGATGGATACTTTTTAGTCGAAACTGAGATACGAGGACTCCCTTTTCGATTTCGTATACGAGGAGTCGAAAAATATCTAGAAAATATCGAGTATCTCGATGCGAGTGGTACCAGTCAAATATTTCGTGGAGGAGTATCTCTCGTAGAGAGAGAAAAGCTCGTCAAGGAACAAGTAGGATGACTTACGAGCCCCCTAGAGCGAGAACAGGCTTCTTTTAGAAACTACTTTGTACGAACCTATTTCGAAAATACTCCAATAGAAAAGGATCCTATTCGATCACCCGCCCCCGGGACACCCGTACGAAGTATGACTCCTGATATGTTGGTATTTGTACAAAGAGATCTTCTCGAGTGAGATTTTAAATCTATACAAGATTTGATTACGGTACCTATACAGAGCGTATTTGCGGAGATAGTTGATGGGAAATATGATATCTCTCTCTCAAATATAGAGTTCCGCACTCGTAGTAAAGATATGAGCTATCTCGTAAATTGTAGTGGAAAATATCAGTATACCCTATCGGTTCGAGCCTTTAGTAATATGAGCTGTCGGGTGTACGAAGAGGACCGATCCAGGGGATTTCGATTTGGAGGTACTTCTTTTCCCATTCTTCCAAATGATATAGCCCTCGGGGAATTCTCTCAAAAGATGGGAATCCTTGGAAGATATATTGACCAGATCCGTCTGCACTCAGAAGGAAATTCTACTGGAATATTTATAGACTTTACGACGGACTCCGTTATGATCCAGGGAAATATATTTCCTCTCTCTCCCTAGTATGAAAAAGATTGTTGTAGTACTTGTCGTACTTCTCCTGATACTCTCGGTCATCCTTCCATTTATCCCGAGTCTTTCACAGGGGGTATAGCTCTATAGAGCCGGGGGAGTTTCTTCTGGAAGAAGATTCTTTTTCTTTCGAGGGGCTTTATTTGGAAGAGTGTCAAGAAGGGGGATAGACTCAGAGATATCTACTTTTTTGACCCAACTTTCACCCCGAGGAGTTTGGCACTGGGGACAGTATTCCCACTGTGACTGGACGGGAGTACTACAAGTCGGACACGCATCTAAAAGCTCATGCGAACAGTGTGGG
>JANOQA010000149.1:0-18481 GCA_031422145.1 bacterium
CTCCGGTATTATCGACGACTCGAAGTCGGGATTCTGATTGTATCATAGAGAGTTATGCTAGGGTCCAGCGTTTAAGTTTTGAGAGAGGTCGACACTCGTTGATAGTGACAGTTTGTCCTACCTGACAAGTATTTTCTTCATCATGTGCGTAAAATTTACTAGAAACTTTATATCGTTTCCCGTATTTTGGATGAGTCTTATAAGTATCTACCTGAACGACAATAGTCTTGTTCATTTTGATGCTCGTGACGGTACCGGTTTTAGTTCTCATATTTCTAGATAGTGTGAGTATGGAGTTCAGCTTTCGACTGTGCGAGATTTCTTCGAAGAGTACGAAGAGTGTGTGTTTCCTTAAGTTCTCCCGAGAGCTTCTTCATCCGAAGGATGTAGAGCTCCTGTTCGAGAGTAGCAACCTTTTTTGCTATATCTCCTGAGTCAGAAACGGGTGTTTTTTTAGGTGCCATGTTTAGTCGTCGTGAGAGATATACTTAGTAGGAAGTGGAAGTTTGTACGCAGCAAGCTTGAGAGCTTCTTGAGCCATATCTTCTGGTATTCCACTGATTTCAAAGAGAATTCGTCCTGGTCGAACCGGAGCTCGGTACATTTCGAGACCTCCTTTTCCTCCTCCCATAGGTACCTCGAGAGGTTTTTTGGTAAAAGGTTTATCTGGGAAGATTCGAATCCATACTCGACCTCCTTTTTTGAGGTATCGAACAATAGTCCGTCGTGCAGCTTCTATTTGGCGTGAGGTAATGTAACCTGACTCGGTGACTTTAAGTGCAAAATCCCCGAAAGCGATATTCGATCAGCGGATCGCGAGTCATCGGATGACTCCACGTTGCCCTTTTCGGTATTTCGTTTTCTTCGGCTGAAGCATGTTGTGGCAGAATTATAATTAAATTAGCGGGGAGTCAATACTATTTTTTAAAGACATCACCTTTGTATACCCAAACTTTGAGTCCGATCGTACCAGCCACTGTTTGTGCTCGTTCGATGGCGTAGTCAATGTCTGATCGGATAGTGAGTGAAGGAATGGATCCTTCCTTGTACGTCTCTCGACGAGCAATTTCTGCACCATTGATACGTCCGGCAACGATTACTTTGATTCCAAGTCCTCCTTTCTCCATAGTCCGTCCGATAGCATTTTTAATAACTCGTCGGTAGGGCATCTTCTTTTCGATCTGTCGAGCGATAGCATCTGCTACGAGAGCAGCAGAGAGTTCTGGTTTTTTCACTTCCTTTACTTCGATCTGAAATGTTCTTCCAAACTTTTTTGTAAGCTCTGCTTTAAGGAGATTTACATTTTCATCATCTTTTCCAAGAATTACCGCGATTTTTGACGTATAGAGCGTCACGGTTATCAGCTGATTGGTATGTGAGAGAAAAAGATTGGCTACTGGAATACCAGAAAGAAATTTGGTAATATGAATTCTCACTTGCATATCAAGAGAGACGTTTGACGCGTAGTCTTTTTTTGCGTAGAACCCAGTAGTTCTCCAAGACTTGATGTATCCGATACGGAACGCGAGTGGACTAACTTTGTGACCCATAGGTGAGAATTATCGAGCGGAAAGCTCAAGTGAAATATTAGAAGTTCTTTTGAGAATACGGTGAGATCGTCCTCGAGAAATTGGATTTCCTCGTTTGTAGACGATACCCTGACCGATCATAAGAGTAGAGATCACGAGAGATCGTGCATCTTGTGACTCGTTATGGGTGGCATTTGCCATAGCACTCTCGAGCGTCTTATAAATAAGATTGGCTGACTTGTTTGGCATATAGCGAAGTAGGTCGAGAGCTTTCCCCGCTTCCATACCACGGACGATCTTAGCGACCACCTGAGCTTTCTTCGGAGAAATACGAACGTTAGTTGTGAGAGCTTTCATAAGCGAAATTATTTGTTATTTCCAGCGTGACCATTAAATCTTCGAGTGAAGGCAAACTCACCGAGCTTGTGTCCTACCATATCTTCGGTCACAAACACTGGGTGATGATCTTTTCCATTGTGCACTCCGAATGTATGACCTACAAATTCTGGAGTAATAGTGGAGCGACGTGCCCAAGTACGAATAATGGTCTTTTTACCAGAATCATTGAGCTTGGTAACCTTGATCGCGAGTTTTTCGTCAATGAAGGGTCATTTTTTAAGACTTCGTGTCATAAGTAGATTGAGTAATTAGCCTTGAAGAAGTTTTCCGCGTCGAGTTCGTATCACCCATTTGTTGGTATCTTTTCTTCGTCGAGTGATAACTCCACGTGTGATTTTCCCCCAGGGGGTCTTTGGTCCCTTTCTTTGTCCGAGTGACTGGTGTCCTTCTCCTCCTCCGTGTGGATGGTCAACCGTATTCATAGATGAACCGAGAACCGTAGGTCGTTTACCGAGCCATCGATTTCGTCCGGCTTTTCCGATGACTATTTGTCCATGATCTACATTGGAGACGGTTCCGATAGTTGCGTAACACTTTTTATGTACTTTTCGGATTTCACCAGAAGGCATTTTTACCTGAGTATATTCTCCTTCTTGTGAGAGGATACTGGCACATGTTCCGGCAGATCGTACTGATGTAGCATTATGTCCTACGACGAGCTCTACATTGTAAACCATGAGTCCTACGGGTATATTTCCAACTTCGAGTCGATTTCCTGGGATAGGTTTCGCATTCGGAGAGGTGACGATCATATCCCCTACCTTCATATCTTTATGAGCGAGAACATACCGTCGTTCTCCATCTCGATAACACACGAGAGCGATATATCCAGTACGATTTGGATCATACTCAATCGTCTCTACTTTTCCAGGAACTTCTTTCTTGTCGAATTTGAAGTCTACGAAACGATAGAGTTGCTTGTGTCCTCCACCCTGGTGTCGTACCATGATAGAACCTGTATTGTTTCGACCAGCTGGTCGAAGCTTAAAACCCGTGAGTGGTTTGTATGGTTCGTTGGTAGTGATCTCATCAAATGAGTATCCCGTCATTTCTCGACGGCTGGGGGTGTATGGGTTATACTTTTTGAGTGCCATATACTATTTTTGATCGATTATTTTTTGAAAGTCAGCAATTCGAGCATTTCCAGCTAGTGTGACGAGCATCTTTGTCTTTTCTTTACGTTTAATCTGAGCCCCTTTTCGTCCATTCATACGAACTTTCGATCGAGTATTGATCACGTTTACTTTTGATACTTTTACTCCATAGAGTCGCTCTACTGCAGAACGTACGTCTACCTTAGTCGCTCGATCATCTACGATGAGCGTATAGACACCATTCATCTCAAGTCGCTGAGACTTTTCTGAGATAACTGGATTTTTAATAATGTTGAATATTGACATACTGACTATTTAGCGAAGTGAGCAAGAGCAAACTCGAGAGATGCTTTGGTAAATACGAGATTCTTATACTTGAGAAGATCGTGTGGATTGAGATAGTTAGCTCCGATCACTTTTACCGTAGGAATATTTCGTCCAGTTCGGAAAAGTTCGAGATCATTTGGAGTGACTGCGAGAACGGCGTTTGGTGCCTGTATGGCTGCGAAGAGCTGAGTCATTTCTTTCGTATTCTTTGGGATGAAATTCTCGAGTACTTTAATCTGCTGTTCTGATGCTTTTGTCGAAAGAATAGAGATAAGTGCTACTCGTCGCTCCTTCTTGTTCATCATTATAGTGAAGTTTCGAGCGTTTGTAGGTCCAAATGTCACTCCTCCTCCCTTTCGAGTAGGAGATCGAGAATCACCAGCACGAGCCTTACCAGTACCTTTTTGTGCGTAGAGTTTTCGAGTAGAACCTCGAATCTCTCCTCGTGAAAGAGTATGAGCTATGGCAATACGTGCATTGGCGTGCTGAAGAAGAAGGAGTCGATGTACCAGACCTGGATTCACTTTTCCTTCAAAGAGACGTGCGTCGAGGGCAATCTTGCCTGACTCTGCTCCTGATTCGTTATATACTACTGCTTGCATGGACTAAAAGTTGATAACTATGAGTGAATTTCGAGCTCCAGGAACGGGTCCGCGAATAGCGACTATTCCAAGTTCTTTGTTGACGAGTTCAACGGGTACTTTTTTAAGAGTAAGCGTATCCGTTCCCATGTGTCCGTGCATTTTTCGTCCTGGCTTAGTACGACGAGGCTTTCGAGTACCGATAGATCCGAGTGCTCGGTGGAATTTTGATCCATGACTCGCACAACCTCCCGAGAAGTTCCATCGTTTCATGGCTCCGGCAAATCCCTTTCCTTTCGTAATTCCTGTGAGACTAATAAGCTCTACTCCATCGAGGATGTCGAGAGTTATCTCGTCACCTACTTTGAGGGAAGTTATAGCTCCAGCATACGGAACTTCTCGATATATCGAGTTTTTTCCTTGTGCTATTTCGAGGACAACCGCTTCGTATCCATCAACGGGGATGGTTTTAATCTGAGCAATCTTTGTAGTAGGAAACTTACAAAGTGTCACGGGGACAAATGCTTCTGCTTTGATGATCCGAGTCATCTCAACTTTTTTGAGTACTATTCCTGACATAGGTAAAATTAAATTAGAGGTTGCATAGTATCTACCAGGAACCCTGGAACGATCTACTATCAACGTAATTCTTTGATTTAGAAGTGGGCGTATTCTATGGAAGAGTCGTCGAGTGTCAAAAGTATTTTCCTAAAATATTGCTTCTCTCCATATATCCATATTACTTCTCTCCTCCTTTGAGTCGACTTACCTCTTCTTCGATATTTGATTTAAGATAGAAGTACACTCCGAGAAGGATCTTTTTGCGATTATCACTCATTTCCGAGTTATTCAAGAGATCGAGCTTTTCATCGAGATCTGCCTGTACTTGTGTGAGAGACTCTATTTGTAGATCGATATTTCCTCGAGAGGCCAGACGAATATTGGCATATAAAGTATCGAGCACTCGATCCAATCTTGTCCTATACGAGTCTATAATAAGAGTATTTACTTCTTCGATAGATTTTTTCTTTTGTATTTCTTTTTGATCCACCAGAGTTGTACTCGGAAGGGGGGCTGTTTTCTGAGTCGTGGGTGCCTTAGGAGCTACCGGAGCGGCAAACGCTTCTCCAAGTCCATATAAAATACCTACGCTCGATAGAGCAAAAATAGAGACCGAGCGAACAAAAGTATATTTCACAAGACTGTTATACATTGGCCTTCTGAGAAATCAAACTCTGGGAGTGAAAAATGAGTGAAGAGTCTTCTTTTTTGGGAGGTTCACTGAGGATGATGCGTAGCTCAAAGCTTTCTGAAGCCTTACTTTCTATATCTAAATATCCACCATGGAGCTTGGCAATCTTTTCTATGAGGGAAAGTCCTATCCCAATACCGCGATCTCCCGTGAGAGTACGAGAGAAATCTTCTTGATAAAACTTTTCCCGAAGGTACGGAAGGTGATCTGAAGCGACGCCATTTCCATCGTCTCGAAAAATAAGAAAAAGTTTTCATGCTCTCCGATAGTGTCGTACGGTGAGAGTCGTCTCTTCTCCGGCATACCGAAAAAAATTAGAAAAAGCATTGTGGATGACTTGGATCATAAGTCACCGATCGAGTGTTACCAAGAAAGATCCTCCGAGCTCCAGCTGGATCGTTTGTTTTTGACGAAGGCTCGTTGGCTCATACTCGGTACGCATTTCTTCGAGTATTTCTCGTATATCAAACCGAGATACCACTATCCCTTGAGTACCGATAGCATTTACTCGCTCGTACTGCATGATACTATCTGTCGTATGAATCAGTCGATCAAGCTCGCCTTGGATGATACGAATCCCCTTCTCGTCGAGTCAAACTACCCCGTCTTCTACCCCCTCGATAAACATCTTGAGAGCGGTAATCGGAGTCTTGATCTCATGAGAAAAATCCGAGAGAAAATCCGATCGTATCTTTTCTTGTCTCGCCAGACCTACCGAGAGCGTATTGACCGCTTTTACAAGAGGAGCAAACTCGTCCTTTCGAGTATAGTACACTTCTCGATACTCTCCTTCCTCGGTGATCTTTCGAAGACGATCGGAGAGTGATATAATAGGTCGAAAAGTAATCCTTGTCCATATAAAGACGATCAAGAGAAGGGCGGAAATCAGGATACTATTGACGATCAAGAGGAGCGTGAGTATTCGCACGAGAAAATTTCTCTCGGGAGTTTGTTCTGGAGAAGTAGCTACCGAAACGAGATTTTGTAAAAATGCCTGAACTCCATTGAGATAGATAGTCTGACGAATATTATCAGAGGAAAATCCTATTTTTTCCAGGGCATTTGTAGTACTCTGCAAGTCTTTTGACTCAATAGTACGAGAGATATTTTCGAGAGATTTCGTGAGAGATCGGAGATCTTCCAGAGTGAGTCGATATTCTTCGATAGTGGCCGCATCGAGGTCTTTTGACTCGATAAACGAGGTAATAAGAGCGTACTCGTCACTCGGGGTATTCGCCGCTACATCACGAACATACTCCTGAAAATATTTGGGGGCATAGTAGACGACACTCGCTATATTTCCAGATACCAAAAGCACGAGAGCTACACCAAGAAACAAGATAAAACTCGTGGAAAATTTCATACTTTATAGGATATGAAGTCGATATCCGATCGCTCGAAGGGTTTCTATCTCGAATACTCCTTCAAATTTTTTACGGAGATTTTTCATATGTGTATCTATCGTACGATCTGAGAGATATCGTTCATACCCAATGATCTCTTTCATGAGAGTATCCCGCTCCACTACTACCCCGACTCGCAGAGAGAGATGAGATATGAGTTCAAACTCTGTTTTTGTCAGTCGTACTTCCTGACCAGATATTTCTGCTCGATACTGCGTCGGAAATATAGTCACTCGCCCGACTTGAATAGTATCTTTTTCTTTCGTAGTCGATATTTCTGATCTTTTGAGATGACGAGCGACCCGGGCGAGGAGCTCTCTCACCGAGAATGGCTTTGGGATAAAATCATCCGCTCCGAGCTCGAGAGATCGTACTCGATCATCCTCTCCCGTACGAGCTGAAAGCATAAGTATCGGTACCTGAGAAGACTCTCGCATCATCTGACAGAGATCAAATCCGGTCTTACCTGGGAGGTTTATATCGAGGATGACCAGATCCGGAGAACACTCCTGAAAAAACTCTGCTCCTTGAGTCCCGGTAGAAGCTACGGTGACTCTATAATCCTCACGCTCGAGATAGCTCTGTAAAAGAGAGGAGATCGTCCCATCATCTTCGACTACAAGGATATGCTGCATAGAAAAATATTACGAAGATTTGGTAGGTTTCTTAGGAGATTTCAATCATTTTTCTGGAGAAATATATCCTCGAAATATATACTTAAGTACAGCAACGATAGGAAGTGCCGCAATAACTCCAGGTATTCCAAACAAAGCTCCAAAGATACTCATCCATACGAGTATCTCAAATGATGAAAGCTCAAGGAGTTGCCCCTGGACCTTTGGTACGAGGTAGAGATTTTCAAACTGCTGGATCACTATATACAGTACTACGATCGCAAAAACTAAAAGTGGTCCATGCTCTACCGCGACTACCAATGCTGGTAAAAGAGCAATGAGGGGTCCTATAACTGGGATAAACTCAGTAACTGCGGCTATAATAGCGAGTGAGAATATACCATCTATTTGTACTCCAAAAATCCACTGAATCAACGTGAGTCCAAAAAGAGTAGCTCAAAATATACAGCTACTGAGGATGATCTGTCCTCGGATCCATCCTCCAACAATTTTCTTTACAGTAGTCCAGTCACGAGAAAGTGCCTCTTGAATAGAAAGAGGGAGAAACGAGATAAGCTTTGGGGTGATCGTCTTTCGTTCGATCGCAAAAAATACAGCAAATACTCCGATCAAGATCATCTCCTGTATAGCAAAGAAAGCTCCGAAAATAGACCCAAAAAATGAAGTGACTCCCGTACTCAAAAATCATCCCACTGAGCTCAAGAGTGTACCAAGATGCGTTTGGACTACCGAAAACATATCTGCCGAAGTGGCCGGAAGCCCAAATGATACCAGTGGTTCGGTAAATCGGGAAATTATATTCGATAATTCCTGTGGATTAGCCCGAAGAGATTCGCCAAATCGAAAGAGTATCTCGGCAAGTTCCCCGATCTTTCCGATCAAAAGAGGAAGAAGGGATCCTATGAGGATCACTCCAATAACGATCAATCCTACGGTAGTCACAGTGACAGCGAGCGTACTCGACATTTTTCGCTCGAGGGCGTCGAGTATTGGACTCAGGAGGAGGACTATGACTCCAGCGGCGAATATTCCATAGAGAACATCACGCGCAAGATAGAGACCATAGAGAAGTCCGGCAGATGCGAGAGAGAGGCCCAGGTACCGAAGAAAAGTGAGCGAAAGAGTATTCATGTCTTTATGATACGAAAAAAGAGAGCTCTGTAAAACTCTCTCATGAGGCCGAGACCTCTCTATGGCTGTTCTTCTCTTTCTAATACTCCTCTCCTCATGTCGATAGCCTGAAAGAGTCCAGTGTCTTTTATACCCCGAAAATGAGCTTGAGTCTCAAATATATCGAGTGAGAGAATATCAAGATGAGTCATAAGAGCCCGTACTACTACTCCACCAGTCCCTCAAAATCTCCCATACCCCGTCATCTTATCTAAGAGAAGCTCTATGTGCCGGTCCTCGAGAGTTGGGAAGATAGGAGTTTTGATAATATTACCGACATGATGGCGTATATTTGATTCATACGTTTGGATCGCATCAAAAGTAGTACGATATTCCTCTCGTATTTCTTGAGATTTTTTTAGAGTATCTCGGATATGTATTTCACTATCAAGTAGAGCTCATTTTGTAAATACAATCTCTTCTGCGAGATGCTGAATAACCGCCTTATCAGATATCCATTTCATATATTCTCTCCACTGGAGCAGTGGAGTCTCAATAGAGACCATTCAGTCAATAGAATTATCGAAATCCTGCTGAAGTGAAGTCCAGAAATTTCCCTGTCGAACGTCTGTCCAAATATTGGAAGAAATTCTTCCCGCATTACTATCATGTCGACTATATGGTGCGTTTGCATCTCCTCCATCATACGAGGTCTTTTCTCCGATCGGGGTACGAAGTTTTACAAGATGGAGAATAGCATCTTGAATCTTCCAAAGGATCGCTGACTGATCACGAGCTATAGTAGTTTCGAGTGATCTATCCACTCCAAGATTGGCGGTATTCATAGAATGACGAGTTAGTATCTAAAGTAGAATACTACTCATTTTATCTATACGTCAAGTTCTGTATTGGGAGTTTCTGAGTCCTCTTCTTCCTCTTCTCCTTTGGCTACTAAAGTCATAGTTGTGAAGGCGTCTTTTTTATCTTTGAGTTTTGCGAGGATCACTCCTTGAGTCACTCGGCTCGTCACACGTACCGTACTCAGTGGGACACGTACGGTCTGACCGGATCGTGATATGAGGATCACTTCTCCTTCGGCCTTCATCGCTTGAGTCAATAAACTCACCCCGATGATGTCTCCGGTCTTGTCGGTCATAGACCCAGCTTTTACTCCAGAACCTCATCGCCCCTGTTCACGGTAGTCCTCGATATCACTGATCTTCCCCATACCATGTTCGGTAACGGTAAATACATATTTATCCTCGGCATCTACCACGTCAGCCTCGACTACGGCATCTTCTGGAGCAATACGCATACCTCGTACTCCCGCTGCAGCTCGTCCCATGACTCGGACATCCTCCTCGTGAAATTGGATCGCTTTTCCTTTCTTGGATACCATAAGAATCTTGTCAGAGCCATGCGTCACTCGTACCCATCCGAGCTCGTCGTCTTCTTTTGGTTTCATGACGATCAGTCCCGACGATCGGATATTTGCGACGTCTTCCAGATCGATCCGTTTTACTATAGCCTTTTTCGAGATAAGGGCGAAGTGCTTTCCGGTATTGTCCGTGAGATCGAGTAGAGCGGTAATACTTTCTTCTTTGGCGAGGGAGAGGAGATTGACAATTGGCTGACCTCGAGCGGTACGCTGCGTCTCTGGGATCTCGTAGGCGGGGAGTTTAAATACTCGGCCCGTATTGGTGAAAAAGAGGAGATCGTTGTGATTTTTGGTCGAAAGGATGATTTCTACTTCGTCCTCGTCTTTTACCGCAGAATTTACTCATTTCCCTCCTCGTCTCTGAGTCCGAAAGGCGGAAGATTTGATACGTTTTATATAGCTATTTCGAGAAAGTGTGATGACGATCTCTTCGTTTGGGATCGTATCCTTAGCTGACCATTCTCCGACTCCTCATTGCTGGATCTCAGTCTTTCGAGGATCGGCATATCGATCTCGTATATCGGCAAGCTCAGTAGATATGATGGTAGCCACTCGCTCTGGTTTCCCGAGGATATCTCGAAGATCGGCGATGAGGACAAGCTTTTCAGCGAGTTCATCTTCGATCTTTTTTCGCTCGAGTCCCGCAAGCCGCTGAAGCTGCATCTCGAGGATTGCATCGGTCTGTCTCTCCGAGAGAGCAAATCCTGTCATGAGGTTTACCTTGGCTTCGTCTTTTGTGTTTGAGGCACGGATCGTCTTGATCACAGCGTCGATGTTGTCGAGGGCGATCTTGAGTCCTTCGAGGATATGAGCTCGAGCTTCGGCGATCTTGAGTTCATAGATCGTACGTCTCGTAACGATCTCCTTTCGATGAGTGATGAACTCTTCGAGGATTTCTACAAGATTAAAGAGTTTTGGCTGAGTCCCTCGATCGTGAAGAGCGATCATGTTATATCCAAAACTCGACTGAAGCTGAGTCAACTTGTAGAGTTGGTTGAGGATCTTCTTTGGAAAAGCATCTTTTTTCATCTCGACGACGATCCGTACTCCTTCTTTATTGGACTCATCTCGAAGATCCGAAACTCCGATGATAATCTTTTCCTGGACGAGCTCAGCAATCTTTTCAATAAATGTCTTTTTATTGAGCTGATAGGGGATCTCCGAGATGATAATGACTTTTTTTCCATTTTTGAGCTCATCAATCTCCGCTCGACCCCGCATGATGATAGAACCTCGACCCGTAGCATACGCTGTCTGAATGTCTTTTTTGTTGTACACGATTCCTCCCGTAGGGAAGTCAGGTCCTTTGATAAAATCTAAAAGTCGATCTACGGTTATTTCACTCGGATCCTGGGATGCGAGCATAAATTGTAGAGCGTCTACTACTTCCCCGAGATTGTGTGGGGGCATATTCGTCGCCATACCTACGGCAATACCGACTGATCCATTGAGAAGGAGATTGGGGATTTGAGCGGGAAGAACGGTTGGTTCTTCTTCGGAGGCGTCGTAGTTGTCCCTCCAGTCAACGGTCTCTTTATCTATATCGGAGAGCATGAGTTCTCCAAGCTTGGCGGTCTTGACTTCGGTATATCGCATAGCTGCAGCTCCATCTCCATCCATCGATCCAAAGTTTCCCTGACCATGTACCAGGGTGTACCGCATAGAAAAATCCTGTGCCATACGCACCATCGCATCATATACTGAGGTATCTCCATGGGGGTGAAATTTTCCGAGTACCTCTCCGACTACACGAGCTGATTTTACAAATTTTCCCGTAGATCGAATCCCGGCATTATGCATAGCATAGAGGATACGTCGGTGTACTGGTTTGAGTCCATCTCGAATATCTGGGAGAGCTCGCATGACGATGACGCTCATTGCATAGTCGAGGTAGCAGGTCTCCATCTCGGATACGATCGATCGATCGGTATCTCCCTCATACACCATAGCTGGAGCGAGGGTAGCAATAGAGGTTTGTTCATTTTCTTCTTCCGAAGTATCTGAAATATCTTCCTCCGGAAGATTGGTATCGAGAGGAAGTTCTGGGGTATCGTTTTCGAGAGCCATAGATATCAAAATTATGGCCTAAAGTATAGGGAAAAGTCCCTCTATTGCAATGAAAAAAGGCGATCTTGCGTCCTAATTTTAGAGAAAAATTGGGTTCATGGTACATTTCGTTACACTCTGTGTATGAAAGAATCTTTTTTTAGAAGTTTTGGATTCACTCTCATAGAAATCCTCGTCGCCGTGACGCTTTCAAGTTTTGTACTTATTGGGCTCGTTTCTTTTATTGGTTCGGGACTTGATACCGTACAAAAGACCGAACAGGGACTTCGAAATATTCTCCAAGGGACAGAGATCGATGAAATACTCGTCTCTCTCCAGAATGATCGATCAAAAAGCGTCGGGGTTGGATTGCTTCCAGCTTTCTACTCAACTGGTTTTATATTTGAGACGTCATCGAGTAGTAAAAAGTATGTCTTTGTCGGAGTACGAAGTGCAACCGGTATCTGTGCTTCATCTCCGGATACTCCCTATGATGTCCTCCAAATAGCCGTAAGTGATCGCAGTCGTACTCCCGTAGAAATAAGTACCGGTCCCTATCGTCTCGATCCAGTATCTGGGAAGATATGGAGTGGGGCTACTCATATCATAGGTCGAGGCTACCCGGGATCACGGATCGGTGATCCCCTTACGACAGAGCTCGAAAGTCCAAGTAGTCTCGCGATCATCGGAAGTCATCTCTATATCGCTGATCCTGGGAATAGTCGAATACTCTCCTACGATACCATTTCTCAAAAGATCACAAACTGGCTCGATCCAGAAAATGGACTCTCCGATCCAGAATTTCTCCTGGCGGAAGGAAATAGTCTCCTCATCGGTGGTACTCAGTGACTCCTGCGAGTACGTCCCGGGGTTGATACTGGGAGTGCTCTAGATATCTGATACATCTCTCCTGTGGCTACGAGCGTCAAGAAGATCCTCCTTCGACTCGACGGGGTTTCATCTCTCGTAGGGGGAAATCTCAATACTCTCTCTATCAATGGAACTTCCGTCCTCAATCCTGAAGATACTCTCGCTCTCGGAAGTACTCTCGAGTATACTTTTTCTGGGACTAAAACTCTTGGAGTGGGTGATCCACTCAGTCTCACTCTCTCAGATATTCTCACGCCTCCTACTACCCCAGGAAGCTATCTCGCCTATCTCGAAATACAAGATGAACTCGGAGGAAACACATCCTGGACGGGAAGTTATGCTACGATAGGATCAGGAGATATCCAAGTATCCGTAGGAAGTATCCGAGAGATGATTACCTTGGATCCGATCCGTAGACTGACGAGTAGTAGCGTATATCAGACCGGATGAGTAGATTTCTCGGCATTCCTCACTCAAAGTGGCGGTATCACCTCTGGAATACTAAGCCCCCTAGAAAACTTTACTCAACAAAGCGATACAAATCTGCATCATATAGCCTTCAGAAAAATCACCCGTCTCGACTGTCAAGAGGCAGTACATAGTACGAGTTATCAGAGTATCAAGATACCGCTCTCACGTCCTTAGTCGAGGGAGTTAAAGCTATCATCGATGACGGGCCCCGATGTACCACTCATATCAAGTCAGTCTTTCGTACCAAAAAATTTCCCAGAGAGTTCTTGGATAGTCTGAAATATCTTCTTTGGATCTACGTAGTCAGATACATTTAGTCCGATCAGATCTCCAAGTTTTGGGGCTACAAAAAGAGATATGACGATCACAATGATCCCGAGTACCGCAAACCGAATAGAATTTACTGCTGGTTTTACTTTTTCGTCTTTTCCTCCGGAAAGGATGAGTTTTACACCCCCCCAAATAATAAAGAGTACCGCGAGCATGCCTGATACGAGTACAACGAGTGCGATCGCTACTCGAATGATCGTATTGAGCTCATAGCTATCGGTTATAAGATTGGGAGTTGTGGCAGCGAAGGCTATATCGATCATGAGGCTAGGGTAATGAAATTATAGTATGTCTCCTGGCAGAAATGTAAATGGAATTCTGCCTAAATTCGTCTCAGAGGGAATATCTCTATAAACAAAAAACATCCTAACGGATGTTTTCTAAATCTTCTATTACTTTAATATTGACTCGAAGTCCCTGTCGAGAACCAAATACTCGAAGTATCGTACGTATGGAAGAAATGGTTTGTCCCGCTCGTCCAATAATAGTTTTCATATCAGACTTGTTGACCCGAAGGGTCACGAGCGTACCGAGTTCATCTTCTTTTTGCTCGATCACAATGTCTGATGGATTCTCTACGAGAGACTCTACAATATGAGTGAGGAATTCTCGTGCCTGCATTACGCAGCTTTTTTAAGAATCCGAGTGAGTGTATCAGAATACTGTGCTCCATTTTTTACATACTGCTCGGCTGCAGCTGCATCAAACTCGAGCACTTTAGTAATAGGGTTGTAATGACCAAGTACCTTAATATATCCATGCTTTGCAGCCTGAGTATGCTCCGTAAGTACGATACGGTAGAGTGGTACATGTTTGCGTCCTACACGAGAGAGTCGGATCTTTAACATAAATTTAAAATGATGTGTAACGGCGTTGAAGATGAGATTGGTGCCCCGAACGGGGATCGAACCCGTACTCCCGAAGGAACAGGATTTTAAGTCCTGCGTGTCTACCATTCCACCATCGGGGCGTGTGGAAGGAGGCTCTGGCTAGAGAACTCCTCTCTTCTTGAGGGTTTTGATAGCTTTCGCTGAAAGTCGGAGTCGAAGAACGATACCGGTTTCTGGATCTTTTACATTCCTCCAAAAAAGATTTGGATAGAATTTTCGTTTGGTTCGTCGAACGGAGTGAGACACGTTGTTTCCAACGGAAGTCTTCTTTCCGGTGAGCATACAGATTCTGGACATACTAGGCGAGTTTAATATCTACTCCAACTCCAGCTGGGATGTTCACTGCCTGAAGGAGTTCCATCGTTTTCGGAGTGGTATTGTGTATATCGATAATTCGCTTGTGACGGCGAATCTCGAATTGTTCTCGTGCGTCTTTGTTGACGAACGTAGAACGATTAAGAGTGATTTTTTCAATCTTAGTCGGCAAAGGAATAGGACCAACAACGTCCGCTCCTGAGTCTTTTGCGGTAGTAATTATTTTACTAACGGCTTCGTCGATGAGTTTGTGTTCGAAGGCTCGTACAACAATACGAATACTTCATTTTTTTGTGGTCATGGGAGAAAATAAATCTAACTTCCTTTGCCACGAAGAGTCGAGCTCTTCATGGCTTACAAGCGGGATTATGCGAGAACCTTAGCTACTACACCAGAACCAACCGTTCGTCCACCCTCTCGGATAGCAAATCGAAGACCCTGATCCATAGCGATAGGCTGACCGAGTTCGATCGTCATCTTGATGTTATCACCAGGCATGACCATCTCTACTCCAGCAGGAAGCTCGATCGCTCCTGTTACGTCAGTCGTTCGGAAATAGAACTGTGGTTTGTACCCCTTAAAGAATGGAGTATGTCGACCACCTTCGTCTTTCGTAAGTACGTATACCTCTGCTTCAAATTTAGTATGTCCTTTGATAGAACCTGGCTTCGCGAGAACCTGACCTCGCTCTACTTGCTCTCGCTCGATACCTCGAAGGAGAAGTCCAGCATTGTCTCCAGCCTGACCTTGATCAAGAAGCTTGTGAAACATTTCTACTCCAGTAACGGTAGTCGTCTGAGTATCGTGAAGACCTACGATTTCGATCGTGTCTCCTACTTTGATGATACCCTGTTCGATTTTACCTGTTACTACCGTACCTCGACCCTTGATAGAGAAGACGTCCTCAACTGGCATGATAAATGGCTTGTCGAGAGCTCGCTCTGGGATAGGTACGTAGGTTTCGAGTGCTTCGAAAAGCTCAACGATACATTTAGCTCCGTAGGCTTTATCCATATCAGTTGGATTTTCTAGGGCTACGAGACCAGAACCTCGAATCACCGGAGTAATATCTCCAGGAAATTCGTACTTAGAGAGAAGATCTCGGATCTCCATCTCTACGAGGTCGAGCATTTCTGCATCGTCTACCATGTCACATTTATTCATAAATACGACGATGAACGGAACTCCAACTTGTCGAGCCAATAGAATGTGCTCTCGAGTCTGAGCCATAGGTCCGTCAGTAGCAGCAACGATCAAGATCGCAGCATCCATCTGAGCAGCTCCAGTAATCATATTTTTAACGTAGTCGGCGTGACCAGGACAGTCAACGTGAGCATAGTGTCGAGTAGCCGTAGCGTACTCAATATGGGCTGTATTGATAGTAATACCTCGTGCCTTTTCCTCTGGAGCGGCATCGATTTTATCAAAGGCCGTAACTTCTCCTCCGAACTTTTTTGCAAGAACGATAGAGATAGCGGCGGTAGTAGTAGTTTTACCGTGGTCAACGTGACCAATGGTACCCACGTTTATATGTGGTTTTGAACGATCGTAAGTAGACATACTAGTGATAGAGTGAAATAAAAGTGTATAAATTGTAGTGAAAACGAAGGAAAATCAAACGAGAAAACTATTTCTGTTTTGTCTTTCTCATCTTCTTGGTTATTCGATCCATGGCACGTCGGAGTTTTTTGTGTGCGTGGGTGGTAAGTCTTGGCATACTAGATTTTATTAGGATTAATCGAGTACTTCTTGAATTTCTTCGATACAAATTCGAGAGCATTCTTGAGCCAGAGGGTTTCCCCTTCAAAGGCAAGTCGTTTCTGGAGATCCTTAAAATGCTTAATAGCATTTTCGATCTTCTTTCCAGAAGTTCTTCCCTTCCGATTAACGGAATAGATATTTTGACGCGGTCACTTGTTTCTGAGTCCCATAGAGGAAATAACAAAGATAATAACTACGAAAATGTGCGAGATCCGTCGATTGAGGGACTTGCTACAAGTGCGAGTGTGTAAGATTAAATGGTGGAGCCTAAGAGAGTCGAACTCTTGACCTCCTGCGTGCAAAACAGGCGCTCTAGCCAACTGAGCTAAGGCCCCGTGAGGGGATTTTGGTCACCTATCAAATAATGATAGATAGTTGCATAAACTTTTGGCGGAGCTGACGAGGTTCGAACTCGCGACCTTCCGCGTGACAGGCGGACGCTCTAACCAACTGAGCTACAGCTCCAAAAGTTCGGGCGAAGTATAAGAGAAAGATGTGTTCTTGCAAATCTATTTTCGTACAAATCGATAGGATGCTACGAGTCCGCTCAGTGCTCCGAGAAAAACCACCCCTCCCGAGAGAGCGAGAAAGCGTGTTATACTCTCCGTGAGAAATCTATCGAGGAATATCGGACTCGTAATAATAGCACTCAGATCGAGAGATCGAAGTCCGACAAAAAATAGAGCCCCACTCAGTAAAAGTGCTACCACAGTATAGATAATCCCCTGGATAATAAATGGACCATATATGTATCGCTGCTGTCCTCCGACGAGTTCGGTGATCTTGATCTCTTCTCGAAAGTAAAATACTGCATTTCCTATACTCTGAAATACGATGATAAATACAGAGAACAGAAAAAACAGTATTACGGTATAGAGCCCATACTGGAGTCCGGTGAGAATCTCTATCACTTTTTTAATACGTTCATACTGTTCTTTATATCCAAGGAATGATTTCTTTCGGACGTCATCCTCTATATCGATCACTTCCCCACTCATAGCGATGAGAGTATCCAGGTCAGCATACCGCTCCAGGGGGATATTTTTAATAGCGATCGTACTTGGGAGGGGGTTTTTATCATCTGACTCGATCACCCGAGCGAGATCCGGGTCACGAGCCTTGAGTGTCTCAAAGGCTGCCTCTGCCGATATAAATCGTGCTTCTACTCCGGATTGGATCTTTCGTATCTGATCGAGGATATCTACGATCTCCCGACTCGTGTCCGTCAAGGTACTTTTGACCGTAAGAGTCAGAGAGAGTCGTGAATTTATAGAGTCGGTCAAAGACCTCGTCACAAAATCTACAAAGAAAAGGACAAATATGAGAAAAGTTAAAAGACTGATCACCGTCGTCGTAGAAAGAGAGAGAAACGGAGTCCGGATAATATTTTTGAGGGCGTATTTGAGGAGTCGCATAGGGAGAGTATAGGGAAGGTCTCAAAATAAGAAAGTTTTGACAAGTATTGTACTAGTATGTTACTCTGATTTTAATCTATAAGTAAATATAGCATGGTCGATACACCATTTCCCAAAGATATACCCGATCAAAATATAGATATTGCAAAAGAGTTCGGAGTTCTTAGTGCTAGATACGGACCTTGAGACGCGGAGAGAATGAAGGCCGAAATGAAACCAGGAACTTTTCCAAAATATATACTCAATCCTAATATTCCAGATAATCCTTGGGGTGCCGTAGATGGTCCTAATGATTTCTCAATACGAGCTTCTGAAATAAATAATCAAACTCCGATACGCGATAGTGCTAGAATTCAAGAAGAGTTGGATCTAATGCTTAATCCAGAGCACAATCCTTGAGTAGCGTCAAAAGATGTATTGAGTCGAATTAAAGACAATATCAATAATGGATCTCTATCAGTAATGGACGCATGGAGAGAGGCGAGAAGCGAGTGGAGGAACGCAGAAAATAAATTCAATATCCAACATAAAGAATCAGTAACTAACGCAGAGAATGCTGGTAGGGTAGTTGATAAAGAACTGGCTACTGCAGCATTAAAAAACGCAAATTGGTAA
>JANOQA010000150.1:0-11602 GCA_031422145.1 bacterium
AAATTAAGTTCTCATAAATAAGCTTCTTTACTGAAAACATTCGAATATAAACAAGTTACTTTTAACCTTTTTAAATTGGGTAAAGAAATATCTCTAAAACTATATTCAAAGGATTCTGTTGTGTATACTAACTCAAGACTGAGCTCCTCACTCTGCAAAAAATCATCCGACTCTAAAAAAAGATTGAATATCTCGCGAGTATCTATTCTGACTGGAGTCATATTAAATGGGTAATATTTTCCCATTTCCCTCCTCTACCAATCTCCAGAGGAGTGCCGCAATTCTCTCCTCTTGTACATCTTTTACAGGATCATTCATTATTTTCAGATTATTTTATAGCCTTCATACATCTCTAGTATACGGTATAAAACTAAAAGTAAACTCCCCACTTTCGTATCAAAAAGAGGACTCTCGCCCTCTTTTTCTCTACATTCTCTAGAACCTCTCAAAAGCGAAGATATTCGGGTGAAAGTTGCGTACCGTAGCGAGCTGTACATCTGGTACAGTGAGCGAGGAACGTAAAACTTGAACTTGAAGATCGAGTTTTTCAGAGGTTCCTCGACTATTTCTCCTCCACTTCGGCTTCCACTGTCCCCTCATCCTTCTTCGCCTCGGCTGACTCTGGAGCCTTATCCGCCTCTGGTCCTGCCTTGGAGTAGATCTCTTGTCCGATCTTCATCATTACTTCTTGTAGCTGCGTAGTCGCCCCAGAGAGAGCATCTTTCGTAGCATCTGCCTCTGCAAGGATTTTCTTGAGTGCTTCGATCTTTTCACGAGCCTCGGTACCGAGTTTTTCATCATATTTATCCTTGTTATCGGTAAGAGTCTTTTCTGCCTGGTAGACCGAAGAGTCTGCCATATTTCGAGCGTCGATGGCTTCCTTTCGGACTTTATCGGTCTCACGGTTGGCTTCGGCCTCTTTGACGAGGCGATCAACCTCTTTGTCATCCATACCGGTAGAACCCTGGATCGTGAGTTTTTGCTCTTTCCCCGTCCCTTTATCTTTTCCCGTGACATGGAGGACTCCAGAGGCGTCTATATCAAAGGTGACTTCGATCTGTGGTACACCTCGTGGTGCCTGAGCGATCCCCGAGAGGACAAATCGTCCGAGAGATTTGTTGTCATTGGCCATCTCACGCTCTCCTTGGAGGACATGGATCTCGACCGAGTCCTGTCCGTCTGCGGCAGTCGAGTAGACCTGAGATCGTGAAGTCGGGATAGCACTATTTCGCTCGATCATACGAGTCATGACTCCTCCAAGTGTCTCGATACCGAGAGAAAGTGGAGTGACATCGAGGAGGAGGACATCCGTCACATCTCCCTGGATGATCCCGGCTTGTACGGCTGCTCCGAGAGCGACCGCTTCGTCTGGGTTGACGGTTTCGTTGGGCTTGCGACCAAAGAACTGCTCTACCTTTGCCTTGATCATCGGGACTCGAGTCGATCCTCCGACGAGGATGACTTCGTCGATCTGCGAGGGCTGAAGTCCAGCATCTGACATCACTTTTCGGCATGGTTCGATAGATCGCTCGACGAGATCAGCGATGAGCTCTTCGAATTTTGCTCGAGTGATCGTGATATTCATATTGCTCGGGACTCCATCGTTGATCGCGATAAATGGCTCGTTGATCTCGGTACTCGTAGCAGAGGAGAGCTCAATCTTTACTTTTTCGGAGGCATTTCGTACTCGCTGGATCGCACTCGCATCTTTGCGGAGGTCGATCCCCGTTTCCTGGCGGAATTTCTCCATCACGTATTCAAATATAGCCTGGTCAAAGTCGTCTCCTCCGAGGTGGGTATCTCCATTGGTCGCGAGTACCTCAAATGTCCCCTCAGATCCGATCTCGAGGATCGAGATATCAAAGGTTCCCCCTCCAAAGTCGTATACCGCTACTTTCTGATCTTTTTTCTTGTCGACTCCGTAGGCGAGAGCTGCAGCGGTAGGCTCGTTAACGATACGTTTTACATCGAGACCGGCGATCTTTCCGGCGTTGATAGTCGCCTGACGTTGATCGTCATTGAAATACGCGGGTACCGTTATGACGGCCTCAGTTACTTTTGATCCGATAAATTTCTCGGCGTCTTCTTTGAGTTTTTCGAGAACTTTTGCTCCGATCTCCTCAGGACGAACGTTAGCTCCGTTGAACTCGATGAGACATTCTCCGTTTGGACCGGCGACTACCTTAAACGGGATAGTTTTGATCTCTTCTTGAACTTCTGAAAATTTACGTCCGATAAAACGTTTTGCCGAAGCGATCGTCTGAGCGGGATTCATGACGGCTTGACGCTTGGCGGTCATACCGACGAGAGTTTCACCGTTTTTATTGGCGACGATAGAGGGAGTCGTACGACCACCCTCAGCATTGGGGATGATCTTTGCTTGACCTCCTTCCATAAAGGCAACACAAGAGTTGGTGGTCCCGAGGTCGATACCGATAATTTTTGACATAGTGTAGTAAGTTATTAACTATTGCACCTACTATATCTGAGTGCCATTTAGCTGTCAAATCTTTTTTAGCACATTTTATGTTTGCGTGCTAGAAAACATAATTATCTACCGTAACAGATCCATTTCTATTCTAAATTTGACAATACATTTTTTAGCCTATTATTAATTTTTAATACCCATATATCTATGCCTTATAAAGCACCAGTATTCGAAGACAGTTGAGTAGATCTCGAGAAAGATATCGCTCATGAGGCAGCTCTCGAACAGCTCAGGAAATCTGGATTATCCTCTATTCAGATACAAGATGTTCGATCACGAAATGGGAGTGCTATCTTGGACTGTATTTGATCAGAGAGTCCTACTCCAAAGGATGCATTCAGACGAGCCTTGGCCATATATGCCTATCTCACTCAGGTTCCTCCGGTTAAAGTGTGACTTTTAAGTACCGCTGGATTGGCGAGTATCGTTTGATTAACATGGTCAGAAGAACGTACTAAGACTGCTATCAGTACCGAAATTTACAGATATTTCGAAACCCAGAGGGGACGAGTTCGTCTGGCCAGTAAGGCAATACCTTGAGGAGATACGAGCTTTGATGATTTGAGTCCAAGTCGTCCGTCTGGTTATACGAGTACCAATGATCGAGTCCTGGATCTCTGGGTACACGCCATACAGCTCTATTTCGATGGAAAACATATAGAAAACATCCCTTGACTCGAAAATATACAAAAGCAAAATAGAGAAACCCTTCAAGAAGTCGAGTCTCTAATAGATCAAAGTCGGACCTCTATCAACCGAGAACATCTCCAAGGTATGCTCGGAAATACACGATATAGTCGACTTCCTGAGTTTCTCGGGTTTTACGATGTACATGAGGTGGTATAAATCTCACCCTTTTTATAAAAAATACTCGAATCTTCTCTCATGCAACCAACTCCACGTACCAATATCCACGATTACCTCGATCTCGTAAAACAAGAGTTTCCTGACTCATTTCGACAGGCTTTTGAAAAGGCAAAAAAATCCCAAGAGAGCGATCTCGTACATATAGTCTTGTGACAGGATCCTGGATATGTGAGCGGAGGTGAGAGAGATACTCAGTTCGCTGGACTCATCCAGAGAAATCTTGACTCAAAGGCTCACTATGATGCTGGGGTCGAGCAGGTGATCACTGGTACAGAACACATATACCCAGGATACCAGGAAAGTGCTGACATCATCTCTATCCTCCATCTAGAAAAAGCATTTAAAGACCATCGTATATTTGAGCCGATGCTCCTCGAGCTCATACGAGATTTGTACGTGATGGAAGTCTCAAAACCTACTATGGGAGACTCCGTAGATTTTTCTCTCGGATTTCAGGATACCTACCGATATATACTCCTGGCTACGGAAATGGCCGGAGATTTGCCTTTCTTTATAAAAATTTTAAAGGTAGTACTCACTATGGAGAAGTACACCGTCGACTATACCGTCGATACTACGCTTCTTCCAAAGGTCTTTCCCCTCAGTTGATTGGTCCCGAGTATCCTCATCACTCGGATGATCGATCATCATATGGAGTATCACAAAAATACCGCTGGAGTTGTCCGAGATCTCGACCAAGTAAAACGATCAGCCCCTGAGCTTTTGCCCCTCTTTCAAGACTGGGTTGGTGCATATATGGCAGGATTTACGATGAGGATTCCCTCTGAGCTAAAACAGGGATATATTGATTTTAAGTCTTCACTAGCTCCCTCAAATATACTGAAATCTCAGGCTCAGCAGTACACAGAGATCTTTACTCAAGTGGTACGAGATACCTGCCTCCCTCTATCAGAATACGCCAATCGATGAGTATTTACGATACTCATCCAAGGATGTAGACTTTCTGGAGAAGAGGTGCTTCTTTTTTTACAAACCATCCAAAATCATCCCGACTCAAAAAAGAAAGTCTTCTTTGAAGATATTACTTTCTTTAGTCATGTACCTCAGACATCCCCCCATCATGTGAAAATTGATGGAAAATCGAATAATTCGGCACTCAGTATACCAAAGATGTTTACCCTCACCTCGGCCACAAAGGGTATATCCGAAACCGTACATATCTATAACCGAAAAGTAAGCTATATCTTTCAGGATAAAGTCTACTCTCTCCCAAAATGAGCTACCGTAGAAAGAGAAAACGATGATATGAAACCTCAGTTTTATTTTATGACCCATCTCGGAAAGGGAAATAAAATAAAAGTAGAACGAGTACATATTCCCGGACGTCATCCTGGGATTGGGCTCTGGATCCTCGTATATATCCAGAGCCAAGATTTCAAGCCTACTCCAGTGAATACTCATGTATTTACCCCCCTCCAATCCAGTAATCCAGGAGTATCCAACTCTCGTACCGCTATCTCCTATCCAAATGTATTTACCTGGATCGGGAGTCGCGACTATCCCAATAGTTGGCTCGTCAAAAATAGATATAACGGCATAAACAAAAAACGGGAAATTTCTGGCTCAAACTATACATTTACCACTCCCGCCCCAGGGGACGTCTTTGAGGAGCGTAAACTCATGACTCTTCCTCAAAAATTTCTCGAGTGTCTCAAGAGGGCTCGATCTACGCAGAGTAGCTCTGAGTTAGATATACTCTCAAATGAACTTCAGAGTCAACGAGATACTTGGTATGGGATAGGTGTAACCAGGAGTCTCGATATAGCCTGGAATGATAGTGATCCTCGAGTCACCGCCTACCATATACGAGACACTCTCCAAAGTCGACTCTATGGAAAACGTGGTACGCCATCATCTCTGATAGATATCCTCGAACGAAAAAACTCTCTCGAACGCCGCCTCCTCAAACGCTCTATCGGGAGATCTCTCACGATAGATGAGTTTATCGCAGAGCAACACATTCGTATCAAAGAGGAAAAAGTAGTCGTCATCTCTCAAAAGTGAGAAAAATCTCTCGTCCAGATCGTCCCCTACCAAGAAACAGCGATCGATCATGGGATACTTACTGAGAAACTTACGCAACAGATCGTCTCCGGAGAAAAAAATACTTCTCCGAGAGAAAGACGAAATCTATGAGGAAATGAAAAATGATACGAATGGTATAATAAACTCGAGCTCGCTCTCCTTAGTATAAAAAGTCTTCGTCCTGGAGCTCTCAAATGAGCCATACTCAAAGAAACTCCTGGGAAAACTGGATATATTATCATCGAGCTTCCCGCTCTTTCGAGATTTGTCATTCTCTCTAATTCATTTGGATATGCGACCCATGTATTTTCTGGGAGCTTTCCCGAGACCGATCATGATATACAGATCTCTGAACTGAGAGGAGAGCGGAGATATCTCGGAGCTGTTTACTTTCATCCAGACCATACAGTAAACTGGCAAGATCGACTCAAGAAAACGATCGAGTGAGAATGTAGAAACAAAGAGATCCTCACCGATCTCTGGCAAAAAGAGTATCTTAGACCAGAAAATATACAAAGTATCAGATCTTGGGATACCTGGATTTCTGCTTGGAATGATGCCTGTCGAGTCCAGGAGATCAGCCAAATAGATCGTCACGACGATGGCGAGGATCTCCGACTCCTCGGAAAAAGTGATAAAAACCTCAGTCTCACGGGTCTCATAGGTCTCCTCGGATGAGATAAATATATCCTCTCGATAGAAGGTATGAGCGTACATCTCGGAGAGTATATGAAACGGCTCTTCGATCGATATACTGCCCCTACTAAAATTTCAAATGACTGAGTCATAGACTATGAGCAAATTATTTACGCTCTTATGACTCCTCGATCCAAAGTACTCGACTATCTTTCAGTTATCAAACCAACCGTAGATGATCTCTCTCGATGGAAAGATCCAGATACACGGTCTCGACTCCATATCCCTCATGGGATACAAACTCCAGAAAATCTCCTCATCGGACTCGGTATACATCCTCGAGAAAATCCGACTCCTCCCGAGATAATAGCCCATATCAAGACACTCATCTCTCCTCTATGAATAGCCGATCTAAAATAACGCCTGAGTCCATAGTGGGAGCTATCCCTCTCTCGGGAGCTTTTTCGTACTTGCGAGGTCTCCAGGCTATCTCTGTAGTATCTCCGCCGATCGTGATCAGTACTATCGAAAGTCGGGCTGGCTTCCATCATGGATGGATAGATGAAAAGATATCTACTCAAATGGAACCTTCTGTCTCAGAGGTAGTCCGTATATCTCAGGCTTTATTTTCAGATGTTCTCGAATTTGAGTATCTCTGCTATCATACCACAGAACTTGAAACATATTTACGATCTACTGGAGTAGTAGTGAGAGCTAGACGAGGAGTGGGTCGACTCATTAATAGAAAAAGAATGCTCGTACTCGAACTTCTCCATGTCACTATACAAGAAATAATCCGAGACTTCGAAAATGGGACTAGTATTTTCGCCTCTGAAGCAGAGTTTTGGAGAGATCCCCGAAGCTCGGAAGAACGAGCCGCTCAGGGACTATAAAAAAATCCTCCGGTCGTTCACGGAGAATTTGAGGCTAAAGCTACGCTCACCAGGGGCTATGCCACGGGGTGGGCAATCGTATTAAAATGTTTCTACTACGTGTTTCAGGAGTATCCGTCGATCTTCAGGAAATTTTATATTTTCGAGATAGCAGACTACCTTTTCAAACATACAGTAGGGATTGTTCGAACTAAAGAAAAATCCATTTCCCTCAAATTTCATAGGATTAAAATCTTTGAGAAGACTCGCAAATACATTTCGCTCTGACATCACCGGGACGACTCCTGCCTTCATACATTTGACTACATCGAGTCACTCGGCTTCTCCATCATAGACAAAGAGATCGAATGCATAGAGGTCATTTTCGGAGAGAGTTTCTCGAGCTCCCGCATATCGTCGACCGCTAACGTCGTCCGTACCGATCACGACATTGGCTATCCCGATCGCTGAGAGCCCCTCGAGGATAAAAGCCCGTGTGAGAGGGTCTGCGATATCTACGAGAGCGAGCTGTGGAACACCCTTTGGAATATTAAAACTTTCTTTCATAGTAAGTTTTGCAGCGTCTTTTATCTTGCGAAGTTCGGGGATCTCGATTTTGGAGGTATTCATTTGATTTGGATATTTGTATGACTTCACTATCGTATCACACGAATTCTCTCACTTCAAAATACTCACCTTGACGAATGAATAAAGATTTTTGGAATATTCTCGCAGCCCAATGACCGATCATAGCCCTTGCCCCTATGGATGGGTATTGTGATAGTGCCTATCGACAGGTCATGAAGACGATCGCCCCAGGGGTCATACCATTTTCGGAGTTTTATAGTGCCGACGGACTCGTCCACTCCAAAGAACTCGCCAAGAAAGTCCTCCCGCACGCCGAGATCGAGAAGCCCCTCATCATCCAGATATTTGGGAAAGATCCGGAAAAATTTCGCCAGGCGGCCATCCTCATCGAGTCCTATGGAGTAGCGGGGATCGATATCAATATGGGATGTCCTGCTAAAAAAGTCGTCAAAAGTGGACATGGATCTGGCCTCATGATAAATAGAGATACTGCCTATCGCATCGTCGAAGAGATGTCTAAAGCGGTCAAGATCCCTATCTCGGTCAAGACTCGTCTCGGCTGGGAAAATCCCGATATCCTCATCGAGTTTTGTACTGGACTTCAAAATGCTGGAGCAAATCTTGTCTCGATCCATGGTCGCACGTATAAACAAGCCTTTACTGGAAAGGCAGACTTTACCGGTACCTATGCTCTGAAACAAGCCCTCTCTATCCCCGTGATCTGCAACGGAGACGTGATGAGCTACGCAGATGGCCTCCAAAAGATGATCCATCCTGCCAATCGTATCTCTGATATCTATCCAGCTGATCCAGATACTCGTACTGCTGCCGGAGATCGTCCGATGAAAAATCTCGATGGCTGTATGATCGGACGGGCGAGCTTTGGAAATCCTTGGTGCTTTCTCCCGGACGGACGACGTCCTATACTGAGAGAAATACTCGAAGTCATGGAACTCCATGCCAGACTCCTCATCGAGACGAAGTGACCAAAGGGAGCTCTCGAGATCCGAAAACATCTCGTCCAGTACCTCCATGGATTTCCAGGAGTCAAAGAGTACCGTACTCGCCTCGTACATACCGAGACGATCGACGATGTATTTAGTGTCACACGGGATATTCGTATCGCTCAGGCAAGTGAGCTCGACCAGGTACTTATCGACGCTACTGAAGCAGCTCAGATGGAGGCTTGGGATCAGTGTAATGGATAGACTCACGCTTTCATTTTCACTCAGTCTCTATATACTCTTTCTCAATATTTATAGATTTAGTCTTTTTTCATGTCTCCTCTCACCCGCAAGGCTTTCGCCAATGAAGCCGAAGAATACATCCGAAAGCTCAACGAGATCGCCGAGAAAAACGGATTTTCTGTCATGACCGCTTTTTATATAGAAGGCTCCGAAAATGAGCCGAGTGACTGCATCATCGATTGGCGAAATATGAGTCTCGATGAAAACCTCTATGCTGTTGGGAGATTTACCCAAGATATCATGAATAGCTACGACGAAGAGCAAGAAAAATGAGAGGGAGGATTTCATACAGGATTTGAGCCACCCCATACCCACGGACATGATCATGGTCCGAGCTCTGGTCCACACCAGCACTAGATCATGCAGGATATCATCGTCATATATGGTCCGACTGCCTGTGGGAAAACTCGTCTTTCGCTCGAGCAAGCTCTCGCTCGAGGAGGGGAGATCATCAGTGTCGACTCTCGTCAGATATATAGAGGTATGGATATCGGTACGGGCAAGATCTCGCTCGAGGATCGCCAGGGTATACCACATTTTGGATTTGATCTCGTAGATCCAGATGAGTCATATAGTGCTGCGATATTTGCCCGCTATGCAAGAGAAAAGATCTCTGAAATAGCGAGTCGATGAAATACTCCGATCCTCTGCGGTGGGACTGGACTGTACCTCGATAGTATCCTGTATGATCTCGATGTACCATCTTTTGTGAGTGACCCCGGGTATCAGGACGAGCTCGAGTCGTACCGACTCTCGCACGGCAACCAGTCACTCTGGGATCGCCTTTTTGCGGTAGATCCTGAGTATGCTCGAGAGCTACATCCCAATAGCTATCCCTATGTGATGCGATGACTCGAGGTCATGGAGCGTACCGGACGATCCAAACGATCATTTCGATCTATTCGTACTCCCCTCTATCGAGTCGAGTGGATGACCCCCTATCTCGGAGATCGTCCCGCTCTCTATGCTCAGATACACACCCGTATCCGAGAGATGCTCGACGCTGGATGGATAGCCGAGACTCGGTCACTCATAGAGCAGGGCTATACTCTGGAGGATCCAGGACTCGGGTCTATCGGATACCGCGAAATATATCAGTATATCCAGGGAGAGATCACAGAAACTGAGATGTATGATCGTATAGCCCAATTCACTCGCAATTATGCCAAACGTCAGATCACCTGGGGAAAGAGATATTCAACCATTCTCTAGTAGACAGAGAGTCCGAGTCTCTCTCGAAATCTACCAAACTCTTTGGCGAGGAGGGCAGGACTGATATGAGGATTGAGAGTTCCGAGCCAGGCATGTTTGCCGTCGGATGCCGTCTCAAAATGACAGTCACTCCCAAAAGTGAGGATGATCCCCGTTTTAGCTCGGATATCGAGTGTCATATCTACCCAGTCTTTCGGAGTGCTCGAGTGTATCTCGAGAGCATTGATCGATCCTCGGGTGATCAATGCCTCGGCTCGTGCTCGAAATACATCTGGACCAAGCTTTGCGTAGTTGAGATGAGAGTGGGCGATCGAGCAGATGGCTCACTCTTCTCGGATGATCCGAGAGGTCTCGGAGATACTTGGTTCATACTCTGGTACTCGAGCTGCTCAGAATGGATGAGATCCGTTGTCCTTGAGGCATTCAAAGAGAAAAAACCGAAATTCAAACCTGCGACCCGTGAGATCGTAGAGATTGGTATCATTTGCTTCGTAGCGAGATCTGAGCTCGATCTCATCCGGAAAGAGATACTTGGCGATATGACCATTCCCGACATTTTCGAGATTGAGTCACTTCTTTTGCCAATACTGATAGAAATCATCGCTCGGTATATCAAACCCGTATTTCTGGAGTTTTACGATCTGAGCGGTCACTTTTGCTTTCCGACCCATACAGACCGAGTCAAGGACTTGATCTACTCGAGATGAAAACTCTCGGGCATAGGTCGTCATGTGGATCGATAGGACTTTTGTGGGATCTATATTTTCTCGGACCGATATCTCGACCGCTGGGATAGCTTCGATCCCCTCTTTTTGAGCGAGCGAAACAAATGATCGATCTATGAGGTCATGGTTGGTACAAGCAAGAAAATCGAGCTTTTGTTTTTTTGCTTCGGCGATCGCCTGGGGTGGAGTATAGAGGCCATCCGACTGAGTTGTATGAAAGTGACAGTCAAATCTTGGAGATAAAGTAGAGATATCTTTAGTATATCAGAGAGTAGAAATCATAGATCGATGGGTTAGGATCGACGTGATAGTAATCTCTCCCCTCTATCTGACTATGGGATACTCATATATTTATAACTTAATAATTTGTAAATACCTATATTTCATTTTACATACTATACTATATCCATATTATTTTCGTAACTTTTATGTTATATTTATATGTCAGATATCCTCAGTCGACTCGGACTTCATATACAAAGCGTCCTCATATACCGAGATCTCGTCGAGCATGGAGGATCCTTTCTCCAGGAGATATCCGGGCGTACTCAGCTGGAGCGTATGACAATCTATCGTCGTATCCCCGAACTCATAGAAAAACACCTCATCTATACCGAGCAGATAGGAAAGAGATTTCGCTATCGAGCTCATCCTCCGAGTACTCTCCGAGAGATGCTCACCCACCTCGGAGACGAGCTTGATACGACGATAGGGAGCCTCGAACGAAGCTATCATCTGCACGCTCACTCCCTCGCTCCTATCATACGAGTCGATCAGGGAATACGGGCTATCGAAGCGGTCTATATCGAGTGTGTCGAGATGCTCCCAGTAGGTGGGATCTACTATCGGTACAGCTCTCGCTCTGAGAAAAACCTAGATCATGACTCCTACAAAACGATGCGTCGATACAATGAAAAACGT
>JANOQA010000151.1:0-8445 GCA_031422145.1 bacterium
GAGATCTTGGAGGATATGATACGTGGCATCCAGACCTTGTCCATTTTGGACATTTGGCTGATAAGGACGGATGACCTCTATGAGTCGGTCTACGGTCATCCAGGTTACATCTTCTGCTTTGTCTCGAGAGAAATATATATCTGGGATAATGAGCTCATTGGCCGCTCCAAATATGTCGGCAAAGTCAGGAAGGAGCTCTCTCGTACGAGAATACTGATGTGGCTGAAAGACAACGACAAATTTCTTATCTTCGATACTTGACCGAAGAGCGGCGAGAGTGGGTTGTATCTCAGAGGGATGATGTCCGTAGTCAGACATGACGAGATTGCCATGCTCGGTATATCCTACTTTTTCTCCACGTCTCCAGGCTCACTGATAGGACTCGAGAGCATCGACTCGCTCGTCGGGAGAGAGTCCGAGGAGAGATCCAACGATATAGGCAAGATTGGCATCGATTCGCATATGATCTCACCTTACCTGGAGATCGAGTCCCGGGAGAGGTATCCGATCTCCTTGAGCGGTCTCACAGACATCACGAGATACAAAATACCACTCGAGACGGTCTCGGATCTCCGGAGCTACTCGCTCGTAGACAGCTCGGCATCCTGGATCTTCTCCTGAAAGAACTATGGCCCGTTTGACTCGACTCACAAATTTCACAAAGGCCTCCATATAATTTTCTGCATTCTTGTAGTAATCCAGGTGATCAGCGTCTATATTGGTGATCACCGCAATCTCCGGAGTATAGTGGAGGAAATGTTCTTTGTATTCGCAGGCTTCGATCGCAAATATATCACTCGTTGTATCAAAATGGAGATTTGTCCCTCAAAATTCCGTGAGTTTCGTACCAACTATAGTAGAACCTCCAAGAGTAGATCTCGAAAGCATGATACCGATCATACTCGTCGTAGTAGACTTCCCGTGACTTCCCGTGATAGCGATCTGACGTTTGGTATTAGATATCTCAGCGAGGACTTCCGGATACGGAAGACTTTGTATTCCTCGTTTGATAGCCTCATCGAGTTCTAAGTTATCAGAGATGAGACTTCTGCGGTCTCCAGTCAGGTCAGGCTTCGTCATTATTGCTTCTGTATATACGACAAGATCAGTATGTAGAGGAAGATTACTCCGATCATGACCGATAATTATAGGGATTCATTCGCTTGAGAGATTTCGAGTGATTTCACTTTCTGCTCCGTCTGATCCAGACACACTCCATCCGAGAGCCGAATAGTATCGTCCTATAGCAGAGACTCCTATCCCGCCAGCACCAATAATGTGAAGATGGGACATGTTACTCGATAATTTCTTTTTTGATATGCTCTTCGACACAGTCGTCAAAACTCTTCCAATTTCCAGGATTTTTCGAAAAAGCGTCGATCGCTTTGAGAAGTCCTGCATTTCCGGCGAGGACATGATCTGATATTTCTCCAGCGTCCCATACCATACTGATCACTTGTTTGAGGCGACTTTCTGCGATCCGCTGACGGGCGAGCATATCGCCACGACCTACCGACTCGAGGAGGGTATACTCTTCTTCGTAGGAGAGGGGCCCAGCCAGAGGATTACTCAGCTTTTTGAGGATAAGATCGAAATTATGCATGGTCAGGAAGTGAAGATACATGAGTTTTAAATTGTTCTGCTCGATCGAGATAGTCTCGAAAGAGTCCAAAGCTCGCACATCCAGGAGAGAGGAGGACTATTTCTCCTGCTTGAGCGAGAGACGCCGACTTTTGTACTGCTTCTGCCATCGTTTCTGCGGTATCAAAAGGTAGGTGAGCGAGAGTAGCCACTTCTCGAAACTGTTCTCGAGTCGCTCCTATGCCGATGATAGAGAGACACTGACTTTTTAGGAGAGGAGCAAGAGAGGAAAACTCATCTCATTTATCAGATCCTCCAGCTATCAAGTGAATCGAGTTTTCTCTGAATGATCCGAGGGCGGCTCGCAGACTCTGGGCTGACGTAGACTTTGAATCGTCAATATATGATACTCAATTTTTTATACATACCAACTCGAGTCGATGAGGAAGTGCTCTGAGTTTACCGAGAGCTACACGGATCACATCGGGGGATATCTTGAGCTCCTCTGCGACGAGAGAGCTCGCGAGTATATTGAGAGCGTTATGCGTACCAGGAAGGAGTATATCTTTGGGTGTATATTTTTTCTCCCCTGAGATAATAATCTCTCCTTCAGGAGTCAGTCGATCGAGGAGGAGAGGGTCTTCTCCAAAGATTCGTACGTCAGGAAAGTCTGTCGGAAGTTCGTGTATCTGAGCAAAGTTGTATATTTGTTCGTGGACGATAGATTTTTTACTATGCGTAAAAAGACGATATTTTGCAAGATAGTAGGATCGGAGATCCCCATGCCAGTTGAGATGATCGGGGGCGATGTTGGTAAATATGCTCTGATCTGCTATAAAACCGTTACTCTCTTTTCCATGGAGTATTTTGAGGAGATCCGGTCGTCATAGGCTATAAGCCATAAAACTCGATACCTCTACAATAATATATCCGGGAGATTTTTTTTGTGCTCGTATCATCTCGACTGTTTCTGACAGGGGGACTTCAAAATTTCCTGAAATATATACCCTATCTTTACCATAAGCAAGAGAGAGAATCTCTCCAAGAATAGAGCAAGTAGTAGATTTGCCATCTGTGCCAGTAACAGCGTATATCGTCCAGCCTTCTGGGAGTAATGACGCAGCGAAATCAAGCTCTGAGAGGATATTTCCTCACTGGAACGCTCGATTATTCGGACCTATTCCTGGAGTAGGAATAACTATGTCGTAGTCTTCGTGTCTAAAACTAGTATCTGCATCATCAACCAGAGATATCGTAAATCCCGCAGATTTCCCGAGAGAAACTACGGATTTTCCAACACGCCCTTTTCCATACATCGCAATACTTGCCACTTTTACTGAGTTAGAGTACTATGCTTCATATTACTCAGCTTCTTTGGTTTGAAAAGGTAATCCCCTATGAAAACTCACCCTCTCGTCGCTCATTTTAAGGATAAAAATCTTCGCCCCTTTTCTGCGGATGCCGACGCTAAATTAGTACATATCCCCTCACTTCGAGAAATACTCGATAAATCTGGGGCACTTCGTGCAAAAAGTATATTTTCTGATACGGTTTTTCAGATCGTTCAAGGTTCACTTTTAGGATCTCACCCAAATACAGAAGCGACCGTGCTTGACATACGATCTACGGATGCATTTTCGAAAGAAAAGATCTCATCTCTAAGACAAATCATCCTCGATAAAAATAAACTTCAGTGACGCCTCAGGGCTCGATATTTAGCCCTGAGTGTACAAAAGAAATTCCGATGACTCGATGGACAGGAATATAATTTTGGACAGAAAAATGAAGAATCAAGATCTCTCTGTATGCTCCTTAATGAGATATACCAGCTTGCGGTCCTCGGTATGAATAAGGATGGATATGCCGTGCCTCCTGATCAAATGAATCGGGTCTTTCAGACATTTGAAGCATTTGATGAATTTGTGGCAAGCCTGAATGCTGAGCCAGTTTTTGAATGAAAGGAAAAGTATCGAGCTCGGTATGAACGAGTCATTCAGTGTGTAGAAGTACGTTATATGATCAATATCTTTGATACCCTCAACAGTGAAAAGTACAGAGAAGTAGTCGAAGATCGAGAAGTGATCCTCGAAAAACTCACCCTTACTGGCCTAAAAGTATCTCCAGGTCGAGAATCAGGAGTGTATTATATAGAATATCCAGGTCGAGAAAATTTTCGAGGTACTCTAACTCTCGATGAAAAGACATTTGATAGTATCAATACAAAAAAACGAAGCAACCGCCCCTATACCAGTGCTGAATCTATGGCAGATCTTTTTCGTATGAGATTTGAGGGGGAAGTAGGAAATAAAGAAAATATGACGAGAGCGGTGAATTTTTTTACCCAACATTTCTTTGCTGAACAATCTATTAAAATACGATGAGACCTCGTACAATTAAAAGATATAGAAAATAGATCAAAACTTAAAAAGCTTGGAACCCTCGGGAAAGCTTCTACTGTGACGACCCTTTCAAATGCAGCGATCATCGGAGTCGTTCGATCTTGAAAATCTACCACTGACGAAATAGAATGTCAGTTTCAGCATGAAGGAGAGATGGAAACGGGAGTAAACTCCACAGAGATATATGATCTCAAAAAGTATCTCACTGGAATTTGTCGAGATATAGGATCGGTGGATATGGCGAATGTATTATTTTACGTGAGACTTTTGCCTCTCGAGAAGATCAAAATGACGGAACAAGAAGTCTTGGATCATTTGTTTCTTCCGCAGAGTATGACACATATTACCTCAAGTCGCCCACTCTCTTTGCAGGAGACTCGTTCGAAGAAAGAAAATCTTTCACTCATCGAACAGCTTTGGCGATCTCCGGTTGGATTTATGCTCCCCGTTCGTACCAAGAAAGGCGTACGATTTATGACTCAGATGTCTTTTTCACCAAAGGTCTTTGATCTCTATACAGATCTGTATGCTCCGGCCCCACTCGTCGAAAAGAGTCCAACCATATTGAAAAAAATGGTAGAATGAGTGGATGCTCTCGTGACTATTCGAATAGAAGAATTTAGAGAAAGACTCAGTACCTACGAACCGATGCGAAAACATATATTAAGTAAGTATCGATGAGTGGAGTAAGTCTTACATGATGGACTAAGAAAAAGAGACTATCGTAGTACTTCATTGACTCAGGGACATCTCAGTATGTCGGGTGAGATAGTCCATAAAGCGTTTTGCTGCCTCAGCTCCCGGATCTATGAGTATAATATCTCTCTGAAAAAGAGTATACCATACTCGACTGATCTCCCTCGATATGATCGGATAGTGCGTACAGCCGAGTATGAGAGCCTCAATATCTGGATCAAACTGTGAAAGTACTCTCATGAGAGTTTCTTGGAGGAGGATATCATTTATCTGAGGTTGCTCGATGAGATCGACGAGACCGGGGGCTGATATCTCTTGTACGATAGTATCTTGGGACAAGATATGGACTCTTTCTTTATACATACCTTCTCGTACGGTGGCTACCGTGGCGAGGACGCCTACTTTTTTGTATCAGAGCTCCACTACTCGTTCTGCCCCGGGGACGGTTACCCCGAGTATTTTTATGCCTGAATTCAGAGGATATTTTTCGTTTTGGAGGTATCGGATCGTATGGGCTACGGCAGTATTACACGCGAGTATGATGATCACGCATCCTTGCTTCGCTAGCCAGTCTACTCCAGATTCAACGAGTATTTGTATCTCGGCTCCCGTTCGTCCTCCATAGGGACAATTCGCTCGATCCCCAAAATATATCACATCAAAACTAGGATAGAGTTTTTGAAATTCTTTCATGACTTCGAGACCTCAAATCCCAGAATCAAAAAACCCAAGCTTTCCATGAAAAATCTCTCAAAAACTTCGAATTTCTTTGTTAGAGAAATTTTGTTCTTGAGAGATTTTTTTGATCATAGTATTCAGAAGGTCTCCAAAATTCCTGAGACTATTTTTGTTCTTCCCCGATGAAAGCCTTTGTATTTTTCTCAAAAGACTGTCCAAAAAATAGGATGAGTATACGAGAAACCCACATTGCGGTGAAGAGCGAGAGGACGATCCCAAGTCCGAGGGCGAGTCCAAATCCCTTGATGAGCGATACTCCAAATATATAGAGTACTATGGCTGACGAAAGAGAGGTGATATGACTATCCCAAATAGCGGTCCAAGATTTACCAAATCCAGAGAGAATAGCTTTTTGCAGCGACATACCTTCTCGGAGAGCTTCACGAGTCCGCTCAAATATGAGGATATTCGCATCGATCGCGAGCCCGATAGAAAGAATGATCCCTGCGATACCCGCCAGAGTGAGGACGATCCCAAACATTTTGACGAGAGCGAGGAGGAGGATCGCATAGATCACGAGAGCTGCCCCAGCTAGGAGACCTGAGATTCGATAGAAGATCACGAGAAATATCATGATAGCCACGAGACCTACGAGGCCCGCTATGACGATCTCTTCGAGGGCAAATTTCCCAATCTTCGCATCGATCGCTCGCTCACTCGTGAGGTAGATCGGAGCTGGCACGATACCGGTATTGATATTATTAGCGAGCTCTTTTGCTGCTTCGGGGGTATAGTTCCCCGTGATGACCGCATGACCATCGGTGATCGCTGTCTGTACGGTAGGAGCCGTGAGTTGTTCCCCTCCTACGTAGATAGCGATAGGTTTTCCGATGAGACGTTTGGTGAGTTCTCCAAATATTGCTTTTCCTTCTTCGTTAAATATGAGATCTATCTGAGCGGTAAATCCTTGATTAAAACTCACACCCGCTCGAGTCAGGTATTTTTCATCAAGCACTTTCCCATCTGCGGTCTTTGCGGGAGTCCAGAGGCTTGGTTTCTCGAGGATCACTACAGCCTCATACGAATAGAGAGTCGTCTGATAGGTCTCTTTCTTCGTAGCACCGGTACTGGTTGATCCGGTGCTTGTAGGTACATCTCGCTCTCGAGAGACCTTTTCTATACCGGTAATATTTGCTACAACAAATATTTTTTCTCCAGGAACTTGCTCAAATTCGTTGTTAGCTCCGATACTAAAACTTGGGGGAGTTTCTCCGTTCAGTACTTCTGAAATACCAGTTTTAGAAAGCATTGTGAATCCTGAAAATGAGAGCTCTCCGGGGAGTTTTTCTTTCTCTATGGAGCTTCCAGTGAGTACAAATACATTTTCTATGTTTTGAGCGGTCTTCTTTGCTATAGTTGAAAATATCACTCCAGATCCCGTCACTTCCTTTTTAAAATCATTCGCTATATCACGGCGAGCTTTTCGATCTTCGTCTGTCACGGTAGTCTTTTGTTCTTTAAACTCGAGTCGTACTACTTTTCCGATCGTATCTTTGGCAGTATTGATATACTCCGTATTTCTCTTTTTGAGCTCACTTTCTGAGAGAATTTCCCCTCCAAAAGACTGAGTAGGGATCTGCACGATGATATGAGACTCTCCTCCGTAGCTCGCGGTGGCGATAGTTGGCTCTGCGGTACCGAGAGAGTTGACTCGTTTTTCTACGATAGATTTGAGGCCTTCGGTGACTTCGCTCGCCGAAAAACTCTGCCCTCTTTTTTCGAGATCTGCGAAGTCGATCTTGTAGTCGAGCTCTACTCCTCCATGGAGATCGAGTCCGAGTTTGTAGTCAGGAATGCTCACGGGGAGAGTAACACCGATCTGTTTCCAAGGAGTGATAAAGACTCCAGCAATGAGGGTAAGAAGTATAATTGCAGTAAATCTGAGACCGAGAGATTTCATATATGTAGGGTAATTTGAGGCTGAGTATAGCGAAGCCTTGCCCTTTGGCAAAAAAAAGCCTAATTTTTTGGCAAAAAAAATCCCGGGGTATCCCGGGAGCGGAAGAACACTGAGGCGAGAAAGCAAAAGCTCCTCGTATCTTGATGTTCTTCCGCGGGTTTTAGGTAGCTTGCTGTTGGCCTGCGTTTGCTTCGGCTTGCTGTTGGCCTGCGTTTGCTGTGCCTGCTGCTGCCGTGGTTTCGTTTCCGTCGTTCATGTTACACTCGCTTCAAAGATTGATTTTGATGTCTCCCCCAAAGTTTCCACTTTGAGGACCTACCCATCCGAGCAAAATTGCCAGATGAGTCCGAGAAATATACAGAGGACCTCTCTATTGTCAAAAGATAGATTTTCCGCCTCCCTATTTCTCTATGTATCCCACCATATTATCCGACCCATCTTTATATCGTCCTGTATTTTTGTAGTCTTTTTCTGAAGGAGAGCTCATCTCAGCAAAGAGAAGTTGAGCGATGTCCATTCCCGCATGGAGGATGATGGGGACACTATTCATATTGGCGAGCTCAAAGGTGATATTGAGATAGTGGCCTGGATTGATGAGCCCGGCAGTATTGTGGACGATGAGTCCGATGCGAGCGAGGGAGGATTTGCCAGAGAGTTGGATGAGATAGTCTTTTGATCCAAACTTCTCGATAGAGGTGCCGAGTACGGTGACTCCCGGTCGGAGGATAAATTGACCGCCATCCGCTACGAGGATCTCGTCATACTCGGGGAGGATTTTTTTGACGGGGTCTATATGGGTGACTGAATTTTCTTTATTCGCATTTACGCTCAGGATAATCCCTGACTTTGTGACATTATCAGCTTCGATACCTTTGAGGAGGACTCGATCCGAAAGAGGATGTATATTCATACGAAAAGGTTATATATTAGCACGTAGATTATATACATGCTAATATTTGAGTCAAGAAAAAATTGACGTACGCTAAAGAACCGAGAATATAGAGACATAATCTTTTTCTTTATGTACCTTTCTGATCGAGATATACGCAATGCTCTCACTCTTGGAAATATACAGATAGAACCCTTTAGTGAGTCACGTCTCCAGCCAGCCAGCTATGATATCCGTCTCGG
>JANOQA010000152.1:0-2049 GCA_031422145.1 bacterium
CTCGTTTTGCTTGGTTGACTATCTCAGTGAGAGATGAGTGTCGGTGGAGTATGACCGATCCTATATCATCCGAAAATACCTGGAGCTTCCCTATATGTAGGACTGGACTTTTGAGTTTTCAGCCATGCTGTGCTCGTTGATCCGTAGGGACCGTTGGTAGAGTCAAAAGACTCTCGGAGAGACGCATGGAGCTATATGGAGTGAGGTATTTTTGATCGGGAGTCATAGAAAACACTCGGGCAAATATAGATCCTGTTTGTGAGCTCGTTTTCTGAGTGATAGAGAGAAATATCTGAGATATATGATCTACTCGATTTCCTTTGAGCTCGAGAGAGATGATATCACCGACTTGTATTCCAGTAGACTCGAGAGTATCGAGGAGACGCTTCGTTCATCGAAGAGCTATCTCATGAGTGACTTCAGGTACTCGTTCGGCAAATTTTGGAGAGACTCTAGTCTGGAGACGATCTATAATATGATTGTTAAATCGATAGGGTACCTCGTGTATCTTGGCCCTGGCTCGACCTCCGAGAGTGTCTGAAAATGTGATAGTTCGCATACAGATATCCTAGCACTTCAAAATCTCGACTTCAAGACAAAATAAAATATCATTTTCTCTCCATGAGATTTGCACCCATGATGAGTCCCTCTATACTGAGATCAACTCATACTATATGACACTCAGTCGGAGCGATATATTCCCAGTAGCGGTAGCCCGAGCAGCTCTCTCGCCAGGTTTTGTAGCCCCATTTCTCGAACACGCAGCCCTTCATGCTACTTCTTGGTTCCGTAGAACAGTATCAGATATCCACGATCATGGAAATAATGCTCCGACTATACAGATCATCCCTGGATTTACCCATACGAGTCTGGATCTTCGTAAAATGGTACAAACTCTTGCTGAGACGCACAACATCGTCATTACTCCAGAGCTCCCGTGGTACACTGGATCGGTACGTGATATAGGAGCTATCGTACGAGCAAAGTCCCAACAAGTACTCCAGTCTCAAGAGAAAAATGGAGAGCTCATCCTCCTCGGACATAGTCTTGGAGGAGTTGTAGCCATACACTCGATATTTCCACATCCAGAAGATACGAAAAGGTCAGGAAGATCATCGAGAAAGATACCTCAAGTAGCTCGAGTCTATACGATAGGATCGCCTCATGGAGGAGTCCCCTGGGCCGGATATCTTCCCATGATTCCAGTACTTCGAGAGATATCTGATACAGTTTCTCTCTATGCTGGACTTGATAAAAATACGGTCATTACTCCAGTCACTACTATTACACTCGATCATGACTCACTTGTCCCACCGGAGAGTCAGGGGTCAATACATCTTCCAGCATCTCTCCTTCAAAAACGGGATATTCATATACCCAGAGCCGATCATCTTACCCCACTTTCTACTCGTGGGGTAGGGCAGATCTCTGAGAGTACCGGGGGCTTTACTCGGTAGCTACATTTTCCCGAAGTGCCGAAAATACCGAGGGAGTATAGGATACCTCCTTCAAAACTCATATACGGTATGCTATTTCAGCAGTTGCCTCTCGAAGTACGTCGGTTGCTTCTCTGTATGAGAGCGTATCGAGCCAGAGCTGATCGAGTGCTCAGTATTCGCGATCAGATGATACGTGACACTCTACCTCAGATATACGGAGCACCTGAAGAGATCGCTCATAGCCTCTAAACACAGCTTTCATAGAGATAGAGTCTGTTTTAAAGTCTGCCAGCATAGCTGCCCATTGTTCTCTATACTGAGCAAATCGATCTCGACAGGCATATATTTCACGCTCTATACTGTCGAGCTCTCCGAGACGAGTCGATGGATCATGGAGCTTGAGTCTCACTCGAGAGAAAAATCTATCCTGTATATGTATTTCTCTATAAATATCAGAGTGACCTATCGTAAAGAGCGAAGACCTATATCCGGGTGGTATTTTGGCGTATGGATATTGGAGATGAGAAATCGCTCGATCATATAAATCTCGTACTTGTTTAGATTTGGATACCCAGATCATGATCTCTTCGTGTTCGGTCATCTTTTTCTT
>JANOQA010000153.1:0-8588 GCA_031422145.1 bacterium
CCTCCACTCCCCTCTCCGGAGCCCATTTCTGACCTTTCTAGCACCGCTATGATACTCAGCTCGAGTGGGACGACCGTTCAGAGCTCCTCTGGTGCGATACTATCGAGTACGGGGACTACTGACTATTTTAATACGAGCCTCAAATACGGGTTTTCTCTCCCAAGATGATCCTACTACGCAGGATTTGGAGCTCGAGATGGAGCCGCTCATAGCGTCGGTATAGTGAGTGGTACGGGAGTGACTACTTTTGAAGAGTCCCAAGTACGAGTATGGTTTTATCCATCAAAATATCTCACCGAACTTTCTCGTTCAGAGGGGGGATTTTACCAAGATCCTCGCAGTAATATGACCTACCTCAAACTCGGAAGAGGTACGATCCGGATCGAATGAGACATGGAAAGTCCTGTCGTACTCCTGCTCATCGAGACGGTTCGTCGAGAGCAAGACGAAGAGTAGCCCTAGACAGACTTCATCACGTATCCCTCATAAAACTCTCGAGAAAACTCTGCATATCTCTGCGTCTCTATGGCGACTCTCGCGGACTGAGAGATGCGGATGAGATATTCGAGATTATGGAGGGAGAGGAGCTGTCCTCCGAGACTTTCTCCAGCTTTCATGAGGTGACGAAGGTATCCGAGAGAATAGTTTTTAGATACATACGTCTCAAATCCTTCTTTCATCGGGATACCAGTTTTTACGAGCTCATGCCGGGCGAGATTGATCTTGAGATTTCCAAAGCTCGTAAATACGACTCCATGTCGACCGAGACGAGTCGGAAGTACGCAGTCAAACATATCGATCCCTCGAGCGATCCCCTCGATGAGATCTTCTGGAGTACCGACTCCCATGAGATAATGAGGCTTGTCTACCGGAAGCTCCGGAGCTATGGTATCGAGGATACGCAGCATATCTGCCTTGGATTCACCTACGGAGAGTCCTCCGATAGCCATGCCGAGAGTCGGGAGATCTCGGATAAATTTGACGGATTCGAGTCGGAGATCCTCATAGATCACTCCCTGAGCTATAGGAAAGAGTGCCTGCGGGAGGAGTCCATCGAGGGCTCGCTTTGACTGGATAGTCTCATGAGCCTGGATACATCGGAGAGCCCACCGATGCGTGAGATCCATAGCTTTTTTCGCATACGCACGAGTCGAAGTACCCGGAGCACATTCATCAAATGCCATAATGATATCACCTCCAAGATTGGACTCTATCTGCATGACGCTCTCCGGGGTAAACATATATCTGGTCCCGTCGAGATGCGAGTGAAACCGTACTCCTTCTTCGGTGATCTTGACGAGATTTTCTTTTTTACGAGCTCCTTCTCCGACCCCCGCTTGTCCGAGAGAAAAGACCTGAAATCCTCCACTATCCGTGAGAATAGGGAGGCTCACCCCAGCAAATCCATGTACCCCACCAAACTCTCGTACTACCTCTGATCCAGGACGCATCTCGAGATGGTAGGTATTGGCGAGGATGATCTGACTCCCGATCGAGTATATCTGCTCTCGAGTGAGACCTTTGACCGTAGCCTGAGTCCCTACTGGCATAAAAATAGGAGTCTGGATCACTCCATGAGGAGTCGTGAGCGTACCAGATCTCGCCATACCATCTCGTGCCTTCACTTCAAATGAAAATCCTGATATCATACTTATTTCGTGATAATACGGACAATGTCCTGATAGGCCACGAAGATACTGAGGAGCATGAGTAAAGCAAATCCGATAAAATTCGCACGTAGCTCTATTTTTTCTATATTTATCTTTCCACGAGAAAGTCGGAGAAGTACGGTCTGGATCGTCACAAATACAAGTCTTCCCCCATCAAGTGCTGGGAAGGGCAAGAGATTGAAGATACCGAGATTGATCGAGATCATAGCTGCTATGGCCAGTATCACTCCAGCACCCGCCTTGGATTCGGCGAGGTTTACAAATACATTCCCGAGTCCGATCGGTCCAGAAAGCGACTGTGTCGCCTCTTTTCGCTCCTCAGTATTTACTGGATTTACGAGTTTTCGTACGAGAGTCCCAAAAAGCTCCGTTGTCAGTCGCATCTGAGCCCAGGTTTCTTGAGCCCCTATTCAGAGAGCGTCTACAAAAGAATACTTATATTGAAAATTTTCGTTTACCTTCGTGATACGCTCTCCGATAAAGGCTCCTATTTTTCCATCTTTGGGAGTCACTTCGAGAGCCATCATACTTCCCGCTCGTTCCACTTGAAACTGGATAGAGCCCTCTGAGCGAGTCTGGATCTGTGAAATGAGATCTTTTGCTCGATTGACTGGTGTACTCCCGATCGAGAGAATGATATCTTCATCTCGAAAGCCTGCCATTTCTGCTATTCCACCACTCATAGGACGTACCGAGATACCTCGTACTTCAAATATTCCCAGTTCTACGGCCTTATCAAAGTCCGGGATGAGCTTGGTTTCTATATCCGTAGCGAATTTGGTATTGATAGCGAGCGGACTCACTCCATACATAAAAAGTCCAGAAAAGATCACCCAAGCCAGGATAAAATTCATCGTGACTCCCGCCAAAAGGACGATGGCTTTGTTGTGGTATGACGCATTTACAAAAGAGTCTTTTCCAGATCCTGTGAGTGAATTTTCTCATTTGAGTCGGACAAATCCTCCGATCGGAAGCCAGTTCAGGGTATATTCTGTACCATATGCATCTGTACCGAGGGTTTTTGCTCGAGGAGGTATGCCAAGTCCAAATTCTTCTACTCGTATACCCGCCCGTCTCGCCGCTAAAAAGTGACCCAGTTCATGAAAAAACACGATCACACTAAAAACGAGGAGTGTGAGACAGATACCGATAAATATAACCATACGATTTGTTATTTACACCATTTTCTTTTGAAACATCTTCCCGAGAAACGTACGAATTGTTCCTGGTCCACCCTTCCATTTCTTTGAAAGTTGTTCTTTGATATGATCAAAAAGGTGATTGACAAGATCGTCGAGTTTTTTGTAATCATCTCGCTCCGCTCGATAGGACTGGCCATCAGCCATGAGAGAAACAGATCCAGAAAAATTTCCTTTTTTATTTCCTTTCATATGTACATCGAGTACACACTCCGTTCCTTCTGGATATTTTTTGAGATAGGAGTCGAGTTTTCCACTCACATTTTCTTCGACGAGACGCTCTATGACTCCTCGATCATGATCGAGGTCTTTAACTTGGATTTTTTTGGTGAGTCTCATGATAGGATAGTTAAGAGATAGGAGTTAGTATATCCCCTCTCGGGTCCTAATTCAAGAGAAATATATTTATTCTCCTATCTGTCGGAGATCTACGGTGCTCCTATATCTGAGAACTTTCTCGATATCTCGACTCTCCTGATCAGAAAGTGTATCTAGATCTGGTCCTCATTTTTCGAGATGTTCTCGTACCATTTGAGTGAGCGTATCGAGGAGGAGCTCAAAAGGTTGTCGATCATCTATATCGGATTCTTTGTGATCGTGTATCTCAGAAAGTACCGCCTGGATATACTCTACGATTCCCTGAGGATTGACCGCGTCTTCTAGGAAAAATTTTTCGTCCTGAGTCTCGAGATGTACATAAATATCCCCCTTTCCAAATATACTATCGATGATCGAGTGAGTTTTTACCTCGATCCCATGAGTCGCTTGGTACTCTATATAGTGCACATCTCCTGAAAAATATTGCCAGTCTACATCGATGATACCACGATTGGTGATGAGCCATACATCATTGTACCAGTCAAATACTACGTATACGAGACATCCATATACGATGATCAAGTACAGCTCGAAATATCCAAGTCCTACCAAATCCGCTATCCCAAAGCTATTTTGGAGATAAAAGAATACTGGAATGATCACTCCAAAAAAACACCAAAGGAGTATGTTGTCGATGATGAGTATCGGATGACGATGACACACGAAAAGAAGTTCATCTTCTTCTCGGACGTATTTCGCAAAATACAGATTATCAAACTGATTCATATATCGAGTATATTTGCTTTAGTATCAAGTCAACTCACGATATTTCTGATCTGATGGTTTGTTTGACGAAAGGTCTTCTTTGTATACTCTTAGACTAAATCTTCCCTATGTTTAATTTCAAGACGATATTTGAAGCTATATTTAAGTCTTTTGTAGTAGCTCGAGATATAGAGATGGTGGACCGACTCGCCGCAGAATGACATGAAGTCATCCTCCTCATCAAACGCTCTTGGCTCTATGGTGTGGCTTCTGGGATATGGCTTATTCCTCTTTTGGGGTTTGCTGGAGCAAATGTATTTCTCATATTCAAGCATTTCGAAGGCTCAACTTTTGGGATCATTCTGGCAACTCTCGTTGCGGTGACGATACTCGGTACCCTCTATGCGAGTGTGAAATATCTATTTGATTATCGAAGATCCTACTGACAAAGTGCCAAGGTGATGAGGTCTGAGGACCTCCGTACCAATCTCACTCTCGGAGATAAGTCTTTTACTACGTGTTTCAATCAGCTACAATTCAACTTTTTCTTTTTTATCGGAGTAGTAGTCATATATATACTTCATATCATTTTAGTATCTAAATTTAGTACGGGTATTTGGGCTGCTATCGATATAGCTTGTATCGCAGCTCAGATGGTATTTATACAAAAATTTGTTCGACTCCTCATCGATCTCGAAATGGACTTCAATCTCGTAGTCCCAGGAAAGATATTTTTTGTCAATCAACAAGGTCTCTACTCCGATATCCAAACTCTCGAAGCAGACAAGATCAAGACAATTAAGTCGAGCTATCCGAGCTTTTTTGCTTCGTTTTTTCACTATGGGACGATCGAGGTCCTCACCGAGGGGGATGAGAGTAATATCGGACATACCACGACTGAGTTTGTCGACCGACCCGAAGAAACCGTCGTCAATATCAACTCGCTCCTCTCTGGACGATACACTCTCACGGAGCAGATACACTCGGCATATTTACAGAAAGTTTTGTCTGGGTTCCCGGGTCTCCCCCCCGAAGAACGAAAAGCCAAAATCAAAGAGTATCTCACTACCTACGAGTCTCAGATAAAGAAAGAGTACTTGGAGAGTCAAGATACCGAAATGAAAGAGCGGGTTGAACAACTCTATCGAGAACACTATACTAAATAATCTAGTATGTTTCTGTCGGTGACAGGAATCATGAAAACACTTGAGCCTGAACCATGAGATGGTGACCTGGTTTATTTTCAAAGCCAATCCCAAGATCTACGTGACTCACTACTCGAAATGCTACTCGAGCTACGATTTCTTCGGCTCATGAGCTGAGGATATTGAGTTCGAATATCTTTCCTACGGCATCTTTTGTACGCTGAAGATTAGGATCAAGGGTGAGACCGTATCCTGCCTGCCAAGATACCCAGGTGCATCCATTTTCTGAGTCTCTACTTATATCCAAAATACTTTTTACTTCTCAAGGAGATATATTTTCGATACGGAGAGAGTCACTCTCCGGAGAGTCTGGGGATCGTGTCATGGGAAATACAAAAAAAGATACGTTTCATATATACAGAGAACGTATCTTTCGTCAATGTTATTCGACGATTACTTTCGGAGATTAAGTCGCTCGATGAGGGTCTCATATCGAGTATTATCTTTCTTTTTGAGATAATTGAGAAGCTTTCGTCGTTTTGCTACCATGAGCATGATACCTCGACGAGAGTGATTATCTTTTTTATGTTCTTCGAGGTGAAGTTTGAGAGATTCGATACGTTCTGTAAGGATCGCTACTTGTACTTCCGGAGATCCGGTGTCACCCTTATGTTGAGCGTATTGCTCCATGAGGGATTTTTTTTCATTTCGCTCCATAGCGAGTATTTTTAAGAAATAGATACCGGAAAATACACCAGTACTCGCGTAGTATATAGAGAGCTCCTGAAAAACAAATTATTCCGCTCGATCAGAAGCAAAATTAGACTGGATACGCCTAAATATTTCTTTTTGTATGGACTCAAAGTGACCCGACTTCTTTGTGAGCATGAGAAACTCATCTCGATGGAGAGCGAGTACTTTAAGGGGTGTGGTAGCCTCTATCGTAGCAGTACGGGGATCATTAGTCAGGAGGGCGATCTCACCAAAGAGAGCTCATGGCGAAAGCGTAGTGATCTTTTTTCCATCTCGTAGGACACGCACCATCCCCTCTTCGATACAATATGCCCGAAAGTCAGACTCATCTCCTTCTCGCATGATGCACTCTCCAGTACGAAATTCGAGTGGTTCACACATTAACAGGAAATAATTTATTTCTTCTTGAGAGAGACCATCAAATATATAGAGAGCGGGAGAATTTTTCATAAAAAAGAGTGAGGTATAGATTTATAATATACGAGACTCTAAAGAGTTGCAAAAGATTGCAGTTTTTCATATGAGCCATACAATACTGGCATGATTTTCAAAGACGTAGAGATCCGCTACGGTAATAAAAAAGTGCTTTCCGATATTAGTCTCTCGATTCGTCCGGGAGAATTTGTATTTATCACGGGAGCTTCTGGTGGAGGAAAGACGAGTTTTATCAAAGCTATGATCGGAGAGCTCGCTCCGAGTAAAGGCACGATCATCAACGATCAAGGAGACGATATATATCAGCTCTCTCGGAGAGATCTCGCCCTCTATCGACGAAAGATCGGGGTCGTATTTCAGGATTTTAAGCTGCTCGAAACCAAGAACGTAAGTGAAAATGTCGCCTTTGCCATGGAAGTCTCTGGATACTCCGACCGACTCATAACCAAGCGTATTCCTGAGGTGCTCATGGAAGTTGGAATGCTTTCAAAAAAAGAAAATTTTGTCACGACTCTTTCAGGAGGAGAAGCTCAGCGAGTCGGTATAGCCAGAGCCCTCATACACGAGCCAGATATCATTATCGGTGATGAGCCAACCGGAAATCTCGATCCAAAAAATGCCGAGGAAATTATGACTATATTTACTCGACTCAGTACTGCTGGAAAAACGGTAGTCCTATCTACTCATGATTCTCAAATAGTAAATTCACTCAAAAAAAGAGTGATCACTTTTGAATGAGGGAAATGTATTCGAGATGTTGTTTCTGGAACCTATCAATAGCATATGCACGTAGCCGAAGAGAGTCTAACTCATAAATTTGTTCGTCGGGGGAGTTGGCTCTATCTCCTCTCTTTTATTGCGGGACCTCTCGCCTATGCTATCAAGATCACCATCTCTCACGATCTCAGCGTCAGTGATATAGGGCTTCTTTATGGAGTACTATCTTAAACCCTTCTTCTCTGAGGGATCAATGATTTTGGGATGGTGGAGAGTCTCAACTATTTCATTCCCAAGCAACTCGCTGAGAAAAACTACACAAAAGCAAAGGCAAATATTATATATGCGGCCGGGGCCATGGTTGGTATGAGTGTTTTTATATCTACCTTTCTCTATTTTATATCTCACTTTCTCTGAATATCGTATTTCAAACATCCTGAAGCAGCCAATCTTATACAGATATTTATTATCTTTCTCTGTGTCGCAAATTTTCATCATTTTGCTACGACGATATTTAGTATTTATCAAAATACAAAACTTCAAAAAGGAATGGAGGTGATCCGATATCTCGCAACTCTCGGGTTTGTAATACAGGTCTTCCTAAGCGATACTGGAGGATTATTAAGCTATGCCTGGACTTGGAATTTCGGGGTTATAATCGCAGCAATACTCGGCTGCATACTCGCCTGGAGACTTCATTTACAAGGACTTTTCTCCATAGCTCCTTTTGTCTATAAGAAGGCTGATTTACTGGAGCTCATACAATACAGTAGCTGGTCGATGCTTGCTATCAATGCCACGGCTCTTCTTTCGCAGATCGACCTTCAGCTCCTCCTCCTCATGCGAGGGACGGAGGAAGTTGGGTATTATTCAAACTATATTTCTATCTTTTCGATACCATTTCTCTTTGTGATGCCAATCGTAGGATTTATGTTTCCGGTAGTATCGGCATATTTTGGAGCAAATCGACTGGCTGAGATACGCACCATAGTGACTACCTTTACTCGTATTTTTCTGACTCTCTCTATTCCGATCAGTGGAATACTTCTCATTTATGGAAGCGATCTTGGAACCTACTTCTTTGGAGAAAAATTTGCAAGATCTGGTCATATTCTCCTCTTTTCTGCTCCATTTATCGTATTTAATTTTCTCCTTCAGCTGAACTTCGTAATACTCGGAGCTACCGGAAAGATCAAAGAGCGTCTCAGGATAGTCCTCATCGGTATCGGGGTAAATCTCCTCCTCAATATCATATTCATTTACCTATATGGAGCGGAGTGATCTGCCCTCGCCGTGGGACTTTCTTGGATAGTACTTTGGGGACTCTCTCATAGGGTCACAGGAGTACACAGAGGCTTCCTATCTCTATCAGGAATCCTGACCGCAGGGGTTATCCTCTCGATCGCGGTGATAGCAGTATTTCTCATAGTACCAAGAGAGCTTGCCGATCTCGGGAGATGGCAGTATACTCTCTCAGTTGGACTTTCTTCTCTCTTTCTCATGGGAGTATATGGTGGAATTCACTACAAAGAACTTCGACAAATATATACATCTATAATTCGTAAAACCTAGTACATGTCTCGCAT
>JANOQA010000154.1:0-2696 GCA_031422145.1 bacterium
GAATCAACCCGAGTTGAATATTCCGCAGAAAATTTTACTTTACTTGGATTGTTTCCTGATAGAGCTGAGGTACCTACGATCTCAGATGAATTTGCTGAAACAGGAGAAAACGCTACTAATCCAGAAAAGAGTATCGTAAAAAGTAAGACCGACAAGAGACAAGTGAATTTCTTTCACTTTAGGAGGAGGGACTTCATATAAATGGTGGATAATAAATATCTTATATATTAGACTACTTTATGTAATAAATGTCAAATTTATTTATTCTCCTACTTTCTGTTCGAGCTCAGAAGTACGTACCGTACCATCGGTATAGGTAACGGTGAGTACGACCGTGAAAGTGCCTGCTTTCTCAAATATATGTACGGGATTTGCTTCTCGAGAAGACTCAGTACCATCTCCAAAATTCCATTCGTAGGTATCGATCTGTCCTACGGTACCATTACTCGAAAATTCTACGGTTTTTCCGATACGAGCCTCTGAGATAGAGCTCGTGATACCTACCTTCTTTGGTATTTCTTTGATAATAATCTTGCGTGACTGGATAGCCCTCTCTCCACCGTCTGTGACAGCGGTGAGCTTGACGATGTATTCTCCAGGAATGCGATATTCATACGTCTGTACGGCGTCTCCTTCACTCGGAGCCCTCCCCTCTCCAAAGTCATAGATGAATTTAGAAATTCCTCCCGTTTTTGCTTTTGAGCTCGAGCCATCAAAACGAATTCTCGCAGGAGCGTAGAGATTATCTAGATCATTTTCGCCCTCAGGCAAGATTTGCATATTTGCGGTCACTTCATCGGTTTTTGATTCAATCACTATCTTTTCTATGACTCGTATGAGTTCTCCCGTACCTTTTCGTTTAAATATATAGGTAGCCTGTATCTCATACCGTCTTTCTTCTACAAAGTCGTATTCTACACGAAGTCCCGATCGCTCATCCGAATTAAAGAGCCATTCTACATTTTCAATGTCGTATCCTTCACTTTGTACACGAATATTACTCGCATCAAATATAAGTTTCGCTGGAACAGAGAGATTTTTAATATTGTACGCTCAGAGATCTCGATCATAGGCATCTTTGAGATAGGATTTTCATTCGCTATCTTTCACAACTAAAAGAGATTCTGAGCTCCCATTTTTAATAAGCTGGAGTGGTTTTTCAATGACGATATCTTCTGAGAGAGTGACTTTATTACCAGCGGTATCTATGATCTCGACGCTGATCTTAAACGATCCAAAAGTAGGGAAGAGTTTCTCGATCGTCTGCTCTCGTCCTATCGGAGTAGTATCATCGAGAAACCATTTAGTCGACTCTATATCTCCCCCACTCTTTGATTTGAGATTGGTCACACTCATAGTATATCGCATAGTATTTACACTATCTGGCTCTATGCGAAGAGTAGCCGTGATCGGCTCATCTTTTTTAGGGCGTACGGTAAAGATTCGCTCACAAGTATCTGACTTCGAAGATCATTTTCTCAGTACGAGACAGATATATTTCTCTCCTTCTTCTATCTTGGTGGTAAATTTAGATTCTTCGGAAGCGATAGTCTCAAAATCCTTTCCTTCTCGCCATACGAGATTTCCGATGGCTTCGAGCTCACTCCCATCAAATACGGTATTGGTATCGGTCTGTCGTATATTTACAACTCCCGCTATCTTGACCGGTATAAATGCCATAGGCATCGTTGTTTCTTCACGAGTCACGGTATCTGTACCAAAATACCGTCCTGTGGGCTCAAATTGACCTTTCCGATCAAATTGACACGTGAGAGTGTTGTCTAGAGCAGGATCAGATCCTTCATGCTCGGGAGATCCATCTCCATCACAGTCGATCTCAAACTTAGAAATATTTATAGATTTCGAGACATATTTTACATCAGAAGCGAGGGCATACCGTACCGTGAGAGGCCCGATGAGATTATTAAAATCGTATATCTCTGCGTCATCTTTGTAGGTATCCGAGAGATAGAGATCGTTAAAATACGCCGTCACTCCCCCATTTGGTTTTATAAAATCTGAAGCTCCAATCTTTTGAAAAAGAAAGGCCCAAAATCCGATATTTGAAAAAAGGACCAGCATCATACAGAAAGCTCCTATGATATACAGGGTCTTCCTCCGACGATACTCTTTTTTGGTGATGATCGCCTTAAAAAGAAGGAAGATCCAAGTAATCGATAAGAGAAAAGTGAGGGATCCAAATATACCGTTTACCAAAGTCTGAAGGAGCGTAGCGACATCTCCAGGATTGATCCCAAACCGTATAAAAAACTGAGCTTGCCCAGGATTGAATACTATATACGCAAGAAACGTCCCAAAGAATATCAGACCCACGAGTATAAGTGCCCCAAGGACCCGCATCATTTGAGCGGGCGTGATCGGATCTCTCTTTTTTTTGGGAGGGAGTGGTGTGATCGGTGTAGAAGTACCCTCTGGAGTGGGAGTACTCTCTGAAACAGTATCAGAGAGTACTTGATCCAGAAAACTTGGGCGACTATCGTTTGGTTGCATAGGTGATTATTTTAGCCAGTCAGGGAGGTCATTCGTAGAAAGAGTCGAAGGAGACGCTGGAGTTTGAGTTTTAGTATCTTTTGAGGTGATATCTCCCCCATCTACTCGAGGCTTAGGAGCTTCTTTCTTTGGAGCTCTAGGGATAATATTTTCCTGATGTACGACCTCAGGAGTCTCTTTTGGAG
>JANOQA010000155.1:0-6152 GCA_031422145.1 bacterium
TTAAATACTCCGGGGGTGACGGATCTTCCAAGATTATTTTGATCAATCCACTGCATAAATACTTTCATGACTCGGGTCATGTTTGCCGCTACGTATTTTTGTTTCTCTACCGGATCGAACTCTGCATAAGTACCATCTGGAAGCTTCCTACTCGAAAGAACTTCGCGAGAGCGGATATTCCCATAGGTATGCTTAAAGGTATCCATGAGAGCCTTGTGATCATCCGAAGTTATACGCCCCTGAGGACTCAGTCGTATCCCTCGTTTTCCGAGGAGAAATAGCTCGATCGGTGGAGGATCATCGTTGTAGGTCTCGGTATGTTTGGCATCGGGATTAAATTCGGATTCTCGGGTATCATCCAGACGAAACTGAGCCTTGAGGACATTCCAGTAGGCAACATAGGCTGGATACTCGTTTGGTTTATTTTCTGCAAGATACTGGATCTCTGGATCATCTGCTACGGAGAGTTTCTTGTGAAGTCTCTCTCCATAGGTATCCCAAAATTTCTCGATCAGAGAAATACAGTCCGATTGACCTTTGTAATCTCCAGAAAGTCCGAGCTCTTTGTTGTTCCGGGCTTTTTCGATCTTGTTAAATGCCATGAGCATATCAGGATCTGACTTGGATAGCTCTCCGATCGTTGCTCGAAATATACCGATACGATCGGATTTCCCCATAAAGAGGAGCTCAGGATGGTTTTTCCCTCCGTAAAATAAACTTGGTATCTTGACGAGGACGCTGTTGTCGATGAAGTCCGTCGCATCACTCATCATGAGGACGATGGCGAGTTTTCGCATCTCGACGGCTTCTCCTGGGGACCCTTTATCCCAGATCTTTTCTATAACTCCGGCTGCTGTACTGGGCTGTCCATCTTTGAGCTTGCCGATAGCATATCTATATCGTTTTTCTGCAGATGGAAAGTCTCGCTCCGCTTCATTTCCTCCTTTTTCATACTGAGCCTTGGCTGCGTCATTTCGAGCATATTCAAAGGCCTTTCCAAAAGATACGGGTACTTGAGCGATGTCTTCTCCTGCTAGGTACATGAGATGCATCTGGATCATGAGCATTTCGTTGGAAACTCCGTATTTATCGATCGCTTTTTTCGTGTATTCTTTTTTCTTGGCGTCATAATTCGCCTCTCCGACGAGTTTACGAAAAAATATTTCTGATCCTCGAAGTGACTGAAGTGGGGCACCGAGATAGAGTGTTCCACTGTCTTCGATCAGAGCAAATATGAGGGCTATGAGTTTAAATCGATCAAATCTCTTTTGTTCGAGGAAGTGCTTTGCCTCGAGGGCGAGAGATTGTCCCTTCATATCGAGGAACTCCTGTTTGTATTCTTTAAACGTCTTATCTCGCTCTCGATCCGCCATTACTCGAGCCTCACGAGTGAGGGGATGGTTTGGTCCGAGAATTCTTCGCATCGAGCGAAAAAATACTTCTTGTTCTTGGAGTTTATTTCCGGATTCGAGTTTGTGTTTGATCATGTGCACTCCATGATGAAATGCCTGTCCGATAGTATGAAAACTGATCCCTCGCATATATGCTCCAAAGAGAGAAACCATTCCTCCATGTTCGTGGAGATGCTCGACGTGAGCTGCCTCGGTATTTGTATCAAAGGGTTCCTCTTGATATTCGTTGATCCCGAGTTCTTTGACTTGACGGTAGAAAAAGGCATACGAGGCATCTTCTTGTTTATAGATGGGGTCAGTTCCTGGAGAAAAAGTACTCTTTCCGTCTTTTTCGGTAAATTTGATAGATTTTGAGTAGAGAAAGCTGATCGTATCTCACTCTGTTTTGAGTATCTGAATAAATGCTCCGCTTTTACTCCGGAAATACCTCGCTCCCGGATGAGTCACTGCTTTATCAGCGTGAATATTTGGAACGAACTTTTTTTGTTCTGCGTCAAAATACAGGTCTCCGAAGGCCTTTTTAAGGTTTGGATCTTTGATCGCCTCAGCAAAAAATGACTGTTGATCGGCTATACCCGAGATACGCTTGTAGAGCATAGAACCTGTCTCCGATGGATCATTTGGATCAGAAGCTCCTGAAAAATGTACAAAAAACCACGTAAATGGGTCCAGTCCTGGAGGGGCTGAAAAGGCCTGACCGAGAGAATTTACTACTACAAGAGACTGTGGTGCGGTAGTAAGAGTCTGGATTGTAAATATCTCAAATGGAGATTTTTTCTCCTGAAACATCATCCCCTGTTTGACCAGGAAAGCCTTTCCATCGGCATCAATTTTATCTATGAGCTCCTGGAGTTTTTCGAGAGTCGGGATATTAAATCCTCCCATTTCCATCAGATCTTCGCGGATCGCGTCTGAGTATACATTTGGGAGCTCTGTATCGAGAGCGGGGTCTTGACCCGATATATATTCGATCTTTCCTGCTGGAGCACCCGCAACAGACTGTTTAATAAATGCATAAAACTCATAGAGCTCGAGTGTCCAGGGAGGAGGTACTGGATAGGTACGATGCTTATTAATCCCGGCGGTACGGATCGTCACTCGAGGATCATCCGGAGTCCCAAAGTCTACGATCTCTACGACCCAGTTATCGAGCTGACGATCAGAGATCACGAGAAAGTCTCCGCTCGAGAGATTATTGTAGTTGTGAGCGATATCTGGACTTTCTCATTGAGACTGGAAGAGTGTACCTACTAAGTCATGTTGGAGAACTTCTTTGAGCATATCACTACTCGGGAGTCCGGTATCTGGGTCAATGAATTTTTTATTACGATTTTCCTGGCGGGGAGCATTGATGAGGTTTTGGAATTCAGGAGAAGTAAATACAGCTCCTGCTATTTTTTTGTATTCACCATCTACCAGCAGATCCAAAGGAATATCCACATCTTCTGCAATAAGTACCTTCAAAATATCTTTGTCCGAGAGATCTTCCCCCTGACTATTTTTTTCAAAGATGTCCCGACATGCCTGGAGGAACTGAGATTGATCTGCGTGGGAGGTACGCAGAGCCTCTAGAAGAGTGCGCGCTGAGATCACCGGAGTATAGTATCAGACTATATCCTGAAGAGTTTTCGTATCATCAAAAAAAGCATTTAAAATCAGATGTAGTTCTGATGTGCCTACTCGAAATGAAGATTCGATGATACGAGCTGCTCGGATTTTTTCTGGAGTATTTAGCTTTCCGTTATCATGAAGTGATCGAGTAAATTCTCAAAGAGTTGGACTACTCGGTGGAACAAGAACTATTCAATTCGATCAGGCAATAGTAGTAACTCTCGACACAAATGTGGATCGATTTGATGCTTTGGCGAGAGACTCGTATTCTCAAAGAGTCGGTTCATCGATCATAGCGTTTGCGATGTCTGGTATTTTATCCTCAGGTACTCCGATCTTTTTCAGGGCAACATCTATCTTTCCAATAGCGATTTGAGTGAGAATCTCTGCCTCTTGACGAGCTTTATTAAAGGAAGAGTGTGTGAGATCTATCGTCTTGATCTCGGCGTATTCCATAGCTCGTGTATTTTTGGAACGGAGAAATTCGTTGATCTGTCGAAGGGCTGAATTTTTTGCCTTTTTACTATCTCTTGAATTTGAAAAAGCAGTACTTACATCATTGACAAACTCATTCGAACTTATCAGAGAATCTACCGCAAAACGAAGCCCTTCCCTCGTATCAATAACCTTTTTCTTTGGCTGATTTTGAGCATTTGATTGGTTGGAGACATTTCTCTGATTAGAGGAATTGTGCGCTCCAGTAGGAGCTTCTTCTTCGGGGAGGTGATCGATCATAGATAGTTTTCTTTGATTATACCGAGAAAATCAGTAATTTGCAAAAAAGCGACCTGTTTTCTTTGGTCTATTTATCCTTTCTTTTATGACTCGTATCGCGATCGACGCTCGTATGTTTGGATCTACTTTTACCGGGATTTGAAAATATACCGAACGACTCCTCGAGTGACTCTCTCAAAATATCTGAGATGAGGTATTTGTGATCATTACAGACCGATCTTCTGTGTCACAGATACGTTCCCTCTCAGAAAAATTTGAAGTACACGGAGTAGATATACCTCATTACTCTCTCAAAGAGCAGATATTTCTCCCTTTTTTGCTCAGGAAACTCCGAGTAGATCTCGTCCACTATCTCCATTTTAATTCTCCGGTATTCTCTCGTATCCCGAGTATTGTCACGATCCATGATCTCATCCTCTCTTTTTATCCAGGAAAATCTCTCGGCGGGTATATCAAGGAAAAGGCCTATCGACTCGTACTCAGCTCCATAACAGCTCGTGCAGAGAAGATCGTATCTGTGAGTCATCACACTAAAAAAGACCTCATAGAGCTCCTCTCTCTCGATGAGTCTCGGATCGAAGTGATCCACAATGGGGTAGATACTGACTTTCAGAGAGGTCCTCTCCCAGAAGATACTACTCGACTCTCCCAATTTTACGGACTCACCGAGGGGTATATCCTCGCGATAGGAGTACATCGAGTTCATAAAAATTTCGGACGACTCGTAGAGGCCTTTGCCCTACTCCAAAAAAATGGCTATACCGGAAAACTCGTCATAGCCGGGAAAGAAGATCCACGAAATCATGAGGTACGAGATATGATCCGTCTACATCGCATCAGTCAAAGTGTAGTACTCACCGGATACATAGACAATGCTGATCTTCGTACGCTTCTCGCCAAAGCCAGTGTATTTGTCATGCCGTCTCTCTATGAAGGATTTGGGATCCCGATCCTCGAAGCTATGGCCAGCGGAGTCCCAGTAGCTTGTTCTCAGACGACCTCTCTCCCTGAGGTAGGAGGAGACGCAGCGAGGTATTTTCATCCACTTCGAGTGGAAGATATATCAGAATGTATCTCGACTATCCTATCCGACCAGGAGGTCCAAACTCAAATGATACAAGCCTGAAAGAAACGAGCTCTCGAATTTGACTGGAAGAAAATGAGTGATCAGACTCTCGATCTCTATACCGAGGTCCTCGGCAAAAAAGTCTAATACTGCTCGATCCGTATCTGATCCTTCGAGACTCAGAGGGATTCGAGCTTGGTACGAGCATCGCTGACCATGGCAGGACTCCCACAAAGATAAAATTCTTCATAGTGAGATACCGTCTCTGGCGTAATAGCATCAGTCACATAACCTCGTATCCCCCCTTCATAATCCGCTCGACTGAGGTACTGTACAAAGCTGAGCCACGAATGATTTTTCGACATATTTTTGAGCTCTTCTTGGTAAAAGAGATCAGTCTCGTCTCGCACTCCAAATACAAAATATGCAGGACTTGTATCTCCTCGGTCTATGAGAGCTCGGATCTGAAAATAGAGCGGGGCAAATCCAGTACCAGTACCGATAAACATACGTGGTACTGTACTATCTGAAAGGGTAAAATGCCCAATAGGGCCAAGTCATTTCATCTCTGTATCTAGAGGACTATCACATATCTCTTTACTCCCCCCTCCACCATTTTCAAGACGTTTGATGATAAACATAAAATTTGTCCCATCGGTCCAAGCGATCGAGTAGGACCTGCGAAGTCCACTCGAGAGAAAGAACATAATATACTGTCCTGGGAAATAGGAAAGTGGGGTCTCTACGGTGTAGTGAAGCTCAAAAACATCTTTCGTGAGAGAGATCTTTTTTCGCAGAGTAAAGATGCTTTGAGCGGGTGCCATACAATCATGATGAGAGCTCGTATAGTATCAAAATACCTATCAAACTCAACCAAGAAAAAAAAGTTGCTACAATTTCTCGTAACAACCTTTTCAAAGAGATACAACTAAGCTACTTGAGTAAGTATACTATCATTTGCTGCACGTGCGGCTCGAAGTCGGATCACATCATTGAGTATCTGAGCCTGTACTGCTACCGCAGCTTCGCCAGAAATCCCAGCCTTGAAGTCAGGAATAATATCGGGGAAGAGACTGGTAAAGTGCCGTCGAGTATCTCGAGAAAGTACAGCGAGAAGGGCACCTTGACTCGTCTGAACGACGATATCCTCTACCGAGTGAGTCTCAGGTACTCGGGTAGTATCGAGTGCTACCACGGAAGGAGAGATCGAGAGAGATTCGTTGGCTGACATATACTAAAATATACTACATAATCAGCATAAAGCAATTTTTGAAACCCTATCGACACGTCCCTATAATCAAATCCGAAGTGCAATAAAAAAGAAGTGG
>JANOQA010000156.1:0-1978 GCA_031422145.1 bacterium
CTTACCAGAGAGATACGCTCCCGTACTCGAAGTCGGATCCTGACATATCTGATCATAGGTCCCAGAAAATACAATATGTCCTCCGTGTACTCCTGCAGCGGGTCCAATATCTACGATATACTCCGACGCGGCCATGATATCTTCGTCATGTTCGACGACAATGACCGTGTTTCCTATCTGGACGAGTCGTTTAATATTTCCGATAAGCATATCATTGTCCCGCGGATGGAGTCCGATAGAAGGTTCATCGAGCACATAGATGATCCCCTCCAGCCGAGTCCCGATCTGAGTAGCGAGTCGAATACGCTGAGATTCCCCTCCAGAAAGCGTATTTGCTCGTCGAGAAAGGGACATATATCCAAGTCCGACGCCGTCGAGAAATTCGAGTCGTTCTTGGATATTTTTCATGATGGGCGTAACTACGGGGAGCTCCGACTCTCGAAATTTGAGACCCTCAAAAAAAACTCGAGCGTCTCGGACCTGGAGATCCGCAATCTGTCCTATGTTGAGTCCTCCTACAAATACATGGAGATAGGCCTGTTTGAGTCGATGTCCGTCACATACTGGACAAGTAATCTCGGTCACATACTGAGAGATCTTTTTCATAAATGGATCACCTGGATCAGTCTCTCGATATCGACGAGTGAGGGTATGGATGATCCCCTCGTATTTCGTACGATAGGTCTTTCCCGCCTCTCGATATCCTACCTCAGGAGTGACGTCGTAGTGTTCACCGGGGGTCCCATGGAGTATTTTTTCTTTTTGGGCTGATTTGAGATCTTCGTAGCGGACATCGAGTGATATGGAGTGTCTCTCGCACATCGCTTCGAGCACTTTAGCATAGTACGGATGAGCTGCCCAGGGAAGAAGGGCTCATTCGGCGAGGGTGAGTCGAGGATTGACTACTTTTTCCTCGAGAAATGCTACCTCTGTCCCGAGTCCAGAACACGTCTCGCAAGCTCCATAATGAGAATTGAATGAAAAATTTGATATCGTGAGATCCTGGAGTTCATAGTCACATACAGGACAGGCGGCATTTTCTCGATAGAGACGAGTGGCTTCCTCTGATACAAGATAGACGCCCGCATGACCGTTTCCGATACGATAGGTCGTCTCGAGTGAGTCTCGACAACGCTTTTTAAAATCTTCTGTAGGAGCTACTACCAGTCGGTCGATCACGAGAAAGGATCCATCTTTAGGAGAGATATTTTCTTCCTCCGATACACTATCTCCGACTCAGTAGATCTGCGGTCCTACCTGAAAACGTACAAATCCTTTCTCTATAGTGATCTCACTGAGTTTTTTGAGGGAGATCTTCTCTCCTTCTTCGAGGAGAATGGGAGCGAGGATATGAACTCGAGTATCGAGAGGGAGACTCTGGATATCAGAAACGATCGATGCAATAGTATCCCTCTTGAGTACTTGGTCGGGATGATGAGGACATTTTTGAATACCTACCGTGGTAAAGAGAAGTCGAAAGTAGTCATAGATCTCAGTGATCGTCCCCACGGTAGATCTGGGATTTGAGCTCACCGTCTTTTGGTGGATAGCAATCGTCGGAGAAAGACCTCGAATCTCATCTACCTTGGTATCGTCGTTGATAGAGGAGATGATCATCCGAGCGTAGGTGGAAAGGCTCTCAAGATATCGCCTCTGCCCCTCGGCAAATATCGTATCAAAGGCGAGAGAGGATTTACCAGAGCCTGAAACTCCCGTCACGACAACGAGAGAATTTTTGGGGATATCGAGCGATACGTTTTTGAGATTGTGCGTTTTAGCACCTCGAATAGAGAGAATTTCAGACATTGGGGCTGAGTATATACGAAATCTACCGCTCACCAAGACTGACTTTGGGAAAAGTATCAGTACGGGAATTTGTATTTCTCGCGAGACAGATAATCTGGACTTTTTTTGCCCCTTGATCCATGAGTATACGGGCACACGCGGCGAGAGTGGATCCACTCGATAGGACATCATC
>JANOQA010000157.1:0-9470 GCA_031422145.1 bacterium
GCGGTGAGATCGAGTAGACGAGACTTTGTATGGTCGCGTACCAGTATATCCTGAAATCCCTCTCGATGATTTTTAATCTTGAGAAGAGTAAGCTCAAGAGATCCTTCGGCAGCATGATAGGCAGATATACCATTGAAAAGAGATCTCGATATCTGACTCTCGGAGAGAAAGAGAAACAAAATCCCCGATGAAAGTACGACTAAAAATCCCGTCAACATGAGAGCGAGGAGGGTAGAAAATCCGGACTGAGATCGAAGGAGAGGTGTCATATTACTGAGCGGATTTATAAAGTTTTTCGGAGATCGTAGTCTGGAGAGGGATACGCATACCGTTTATCACACTGACATCAAATCCTCTTCTCGGAGCTACCTGCAGAGTAGCAGAGAGGGTGACTTTCCCTTCATGATCCTCACTATTTGAAAAAGTACGAGCATCAACTCCAGATATAAAGAACGAGAGTTTGGAAAGCTCTACCTGAGGAGAGGATATACGAGTCACTCCCCCATCAGGACTTCTTTTTCCGAGATAACATCCCATCTCTCCAGGGAGACAAGGCACTCCAAAAACAAGAGGAGTATCTTTCATGAGGGAAAACTGCGTATAGCAGGTTGCCGTAGCTGGACTCGTAGATGAGGTAGTCGGGCAGGCAGACTTAGTGAGGAGGATGGGAGTACCTGATCCCGTATAGTCTAAGGATGGGATCCCCGCACAGCCTAAAATAGTAGGATCTTTGTAGCAGTCAAAACCGATGCCCTGTTCTCGGACTTCTCGGGCTATCATTTCAGTGATACTCCGAGCATCTTCCTGGAGGATACGAGCGGCTTCAAGACGACGGTTGAGCGAGAGGATCTGAGAGTATGTCTGAAATACTGAGACCATGACAAAAGAAAGTATCGTCACCGCGACGATGATCTCGATGAGGGTAAAAGCTGTATTTTTACTGAAGTAGGAGTATTTCATATTTATTTTTTCCAGTCAGTAATAAGCGTTGTCATCGTATACTCTCGTACTCCTCCTTCCGTAGTCGAGACGTACGCCGTCACTCGAAGTGCCGAGGGTGGTATAACGGGGTCCGTAGTGCTCGTCTCGATACGAATATATCGATAGTAGGGGGTCGTTGTGGATCCAGATATTCCACATTGATAGGTATACCTCCCGATACTATCGAGACAGAGACGGATCGTCGTCGTCGAGAGACCTTTGCGAGACTCATCGACGATCCAAGTCTTGCGAATAGTCGGCGGTGAGATGAGGGTTTCCATCCGGATAGGAGAGGATCCAGGAATATACGAATTTTCTACCGTATACCAGCCATCTATCATCGTACAGTCTATGGGTCCCGCACATACTCGCACCCCTGCAAGACTATCGTACTTACGAAAGTGGAGCATATTGGTATCCCGGATATTTTTGATATGTTCGAGAGACTCTCGTAGGAGATTGGCAGCGATGATCTCTTGCTTGGATCGAAGCGAAAGAGAGTTTGCTGTGTTGACCAGTATATACGCCGACAAAAGTCCTACGGCAAATATCATGACTGCTACGAGGACTTCTATGATAGTGAACGCTCTTTTTGTCTGCATTAGGGGATCAAAAATGGATAGGAGAGACTTCCGGATGAGACATTATTTTTACCGACGAGTCCCCCCGTAAATGAAGTGACTGGTGTCGTGAGTGAAGACTCCATATAGACTTCACGTTGCCCATCTGGAGATCGATAGACGATCCATACTCCAGATGTGGTCGAAGGAGTAAAAAGTTTACTGAGTTGCATAGAAGACTCGAGGGAGCGTTTTTCTATACTCACTCTTTTGGCTGGGTCCACAAGACTTTCTTCTCGATCGAGTCGATAGAGCTCGATAAATGGATTGCCAATACCGAGATAGAGAGCGAGGTCTACATTTTTCTCGGTACCTCGGGGAGTATATCCAGTGGCAGCGAGAAGTTTTGCCTTACTAGCGAGTTGCTCAATCCTCTCCACAGAAAGTTTTGTCCGAGATCGATCAGAGTAATATCCATAGGGCACATACGCACTCACGAGGAGTATAGCACCGATCGTGATCGCTACGAGCATCTCTATGAGAGTAAAGCCCCGTCTCGTGGATATATACATACTCTCTAGTCTAGATAAAAGCGATGATAATGCAATGTACTAACTCACGGTTTCGGTGATCTTGAGTACTGCTGAAAATATAGCAAAAGCAAACCAAAGCACAAATCCACCCGAGATCAAGACAGCAAGTGGCTCGACAAATTTTACGAGGGTTGCTACGGCGGTATCTACCTCTCTCGTATATTGAGCGGATACCTTGGTACAAATCTTGTTGATCGTAGAAGTCTTTTCTCCCGCTCCTATGAGCTGTATAAAATCCTGAGGAAAGAGCTCGTATCTTCCTTCGTTGGCGATGATGAGACTCTCTGTGATCTTGTTTCCTCGAGCTACATTTTCTGCGACCGCATAGATAGCTTCTTCGTAGACGAGGTGGTTGGTAGACTCTCCCGTGAGTTTGAGTGTCTTGATGATGGGTATACCAGCTCCTAGTAGGAGTCAGAGTGTCGTCGAAATACGAACGATGAGGTAGTTTCGATATACGGATCCGACGAGCGGTATACGAAGAGTAAAACCGTCAAACCATCGTTTCCCAGAATACGACTGGATATAGGTATAAAATCCTACGACTCCCAAAATGATCGTCAGAATAATGAGAACAAAATTGTTACTCACAAACTCAGAAGTAGCGACGAGTGAACGAGTTGCCATGGGGAGCTCGACGGACGATGTCTCAAAAAGTGGGAGGAGCTTTGGTATGACAAAGATCATGATGATCAGTATCGCTATCACGAGAAATCAGAGGATTACTGCTGGATAGGTCATAGCGGAGATCAGTTTTTGGCGGAGATCTTCTCGATTGCGGAGGTCTTCAGCCAGACTCATAAAAGATCGTTGCATGGTACCGGACTGCTCTCCGGCTTCGACGATAGAGGTTTCTCCTCGCTCAAAAGTGCGTGGGAGTTTTTTCATCGCATTACTCATCACGTCTCCGGACTCGATCAAAAGGAGAAGCTCCGCAATATCACGATAGAGTCGTGGATTTTTTGTCTTGTCACAAAAAGAGTCCAGTGCCTCTATGAGCGTCACGCCACCATCGATGAGATTGGAAAGATGCTCATAGAAAAGAGCTTTCTCTTTGAGAGAAATACGATTCCAGAAATGGATGGGAATATCTTGAAATTCTCGCTTCATAACTAGGGAAGATAATAAAGTCAGAGCTGAAGACTCGTACTTATCGGAAGTGAAGTAGTGGTATCGTAGGCGAAATTCATACTCTTTACGAGATAGCGTTTGGCAGATGTCTCGTCAGCGAGTCGATCGAGAAGAGAGAGAAACTCTTCGAGAGAGGAAGTCTCTACCTCGACAGAGATAGCTGCCAGAGAAATACCAGAAGGAAGTTTTTCTCATTTAGAAAGAGAGATCCCACCGATAGTAGCTCCGGAGCCAACCGTCTGAAATATATGGGAGAGGATTTGATCTTCTCGATAGGTCCCTGCATATCTTTCAGACTCTGCCTTTGCCTCAGGAGTAGAGACGGTAGCTTCAAGTTTTTTGAGAGTTTCGAGGACCTTCCCAGTCTCAGCTGTACGGGACTGAGCAGACTCTAGGGTAGATTTTTTCTCGAGGTATCCAAAAGCCATATCATAGGTAAACACGAGTCCGATCATAGCAGCTATGAGGATTGCTATGATAGGAAATACCGAAGACGATGAGTCCTGAAAACGAGAAGGGATAGAAGAAGATTTCATAAAACAAATATATAAAAGACTACTTGAGCTTAAATTGTACACCGAGAGATCGCTTGGTAGCTTCTCCAGAAACAGACATCACCGGCTCGAGCATAAAAGATCCCGTAGCCGTACCATCACGGTAGTCTCCGATGAGTTTGATCACTTTACGAATCGCATCATCTTCGAGTCCTCGCGAAGCGGAAACCGAAGAAGTGACTATATCTTTAGCGAGTGAAAATCCAGTAAATTGGATCGCATACTCTTTATGAATACGATCGAGCTCTCGTATAGCAGAGGCAGGATTGGATCGGGTAATATTTTTTTTGATGTCCTCCTTGCTACGAGCGAGGATCTCAGCCCCCTGGAGCAGGGGATCTCTTTTTAAGGTATCGATCTTGGCCTGATACTCTTGATGGAGTGTATCAGACTCTCTAATCTGAGTATCGATATTTTTTTGGAGAAACCAAATACCGATCGTCGCTCCGATGACGAGGGCTAGGATGAGATAACATACTATGGAGAGTACAGCTGGGGATCGAGTCGGAGCTCCTGATGATGTAGAAGGAGTCTCTGATGTAGACGGGGTGGTGTTTTCTGGAGTCATAAAAGAAAGATACCTTCCTAGGCTACCACTTCTCTCGTGAAGTCGCAAATTTTGAGTTGCAGATACGTTTGACTCTGTATGATGCATATATGCAGTACACTCTCGATGCTCTCTCGTCTCTCGATCTCGATCTCTATATCGGAGATACTATTTTCCTCTTTGGAGACCTCGGTGTAGGGAAAACTACCCTCATACGAAGTATTCTCGAAAGATACCTTCCTCCTGGAAGTATCGTACGAAGTCCTACCTATACCTATGTCAACCAATATCAGATCGAGACCCCAATCGATGCATCAGGAAAACTAGAGAGCACGGGAGTACCGACTCAATTTGCTTGGTACCATTTTGATCTCTACCGCATCGATGAATACGAAACATTTATCAATATAGGAGGAGAAGAAATGCTCGATGATAGTACGGCTATACGCTGTATAGAATGGCCAGAAAAACTCTCTCCTATCTATAAACCTAGCGTCACTCTCACGCTCACGCTCACTCCGGATGAAAATATCCGAGATATAGTGGTAGTCCGCCATTTTATCCCGTGACTGGCTCTCCTTCCGTAGACGAAGGACGAAAGAAAATCCCCGTGAAAACAAAATACCCGATCACCGCATATAAAAATATGATCCCAGTTTTTCCGTAGGTCAGAGAGACATTAAATAGAGCATGTACTCCTACGGCGAGGATGAAATATCCAATATAGGAGGGCCAAGCTTTGCTCGGAGATCGATCGAGAAATTTGATAAATCCGAGGGTGAGTAGGACCGTTGCAAAGACATGTAAGAGGAGTGAGACGATCGATCGAGAGGTGAGAGTCCCGAGGAATTCGGACGAAAACAATCAAACCGACGAGACGTACGAAAGTGTATAGAAACAGTTTTCGAGAAATACAAATCCCAGAGCTCCAAATACAGAAGCTACCAAGAGATTGGATGAGGAGAGATGATGTGGACGCAGGCTTGCATAGAGACTCAGATGTTTCGAGGATTCTTCGATAGAGGCGATAAATACATACGCTACTATGATAGCTGACAAGGTACGAAGCTCAGCTCCTAGGAGAGATAATTCTCCTGTTCCAAAAGATGGGAAAAGACTCGCAAACAGAGCTCCGAGTAGAGCTATCACTCCTATACCAATAATGGATCTATACACCCAGAGTCGGAGAGATATCACCGAACGAAGGGCTAATATAAATAGAAGTACTCCCATGATAACACTGGCTAGCAGAGATACCATCAAGTATTCCTGGAAAAGAGGAAATCCAGATTGCTCCGATGATACCAGTGTAAATATCCCAGAGAGTCAGAGCTGTGAGTATATATCTTTCGAATAAACGATCGGGAGCATCAAGATAGCTCCGGTCAGGATTCCGATGAGAAATCTCCGAATAGATCGCATTTCTGTCTCAATAGATGAGAAAAGATATCCCCAAAGTACTACGGGAAGAAATACGAGCATCAGAGCGAATATTTGTGATACGAGGAGCATTTATTTTTTACGCTTGAGGATTTCATATTCTCCGACTCGAAAACTTTTTCCAGGAGCGTTATCTCCCTTGGAAGATGATTTCAGCCAAGAAGATACCCCTAAAAGCTGGAGGCCTACGAGGAGTAAAAAAGTAGCGATGATATAGGAAACGATCCAGGGGCTGATAAATATCATAACACTGAGAATCACGAGAATAGCTCAAAAGAGTTGCATAGATTAGAGATTTACAGAAATAGTTTCGATCTGAGCTCCGAGCTTTTGAAGCTTGCCGATGAGGTCTTCGTAGCCTCGATCGATATAGGCATCATTTGTCACGTAGGTACATCCTTCTGCGATAAGTCCTGCTAGTACCATACTCGCTCCGGCTCGGAGATCCCAGCTCGATACAGTGGATCACTGGAGAGGTGTAGGACCAAATATCATCGCTTCATGTGGATTCATGACGACGACGTGAGCTTTCATTTTTTCGAGCTCTCCCAGATAAGAAAATCTCCCTTCATAGAGGACCTCATGAAAACGAGAATTTCCCTCACACTGAGTGAGAAGTACTCCGATCTGAGATCCAAGATCCGAGGGAAGTCCTGGAAATATATTGGTCTGAATATCTGTGGCCATGAGATCTGTCGCTCGATAGACTCGAAGGGTATCATTTCCGAGGTTTTCGGTATGTACTCCTGCGTGACGGATTCGCTCGAGAAATACGTCGAGATCCGCAATACACGCATGCTCTATATCTATATACTGCTCAGCAGCAAGGGCTCCGGCGATCACAAAGGTACCAGACTCGAGATAGTCATGGATGAGCGTATACTCGACATGATCTGGGATATTCTCCTCACCCTGAATGATGATACTATGATCATAGCGAGTTTCTATTTCGATACCTACCGATCGAAAGAAATTGACCACATCGATCGAGTGTGGCTCATAGGCTCCCGAGTGAATATGTGTTGTCCCTTTTCGAAATACTGATGCCATGACGAGGTTTTCGGTGGCGGTCACCATACGATTGGCGTAGAGGTGGATCTCTCCAGTCTTTTTAGATCCAGAGAGTGACATCATCTCTCCATCATGAGAGAGTGCATATCCGAGATCTACTAGACCTGAGATATGCTCTCCGATAGGTCTTTTACCGATATTACATCCTCCCGGAAAAGGAAACATCGCCTGACCAAATCGAGCGAGCAGAGCTGGCAAAAGAAGGATGGAAATACGCATCTTTTTCATACGATCTCGATCCATATTGCTATCAGTAGCATCTGACTTCCACCGAAGCTTGAGAGTATTTTCAGTAAAATCTACTTCTACCCCAAATGATTGGATTATCTCAAGAAGCCCGAGCACATCAGCAATCCGTGGTACATTGTGTAAAGTGGCTGATGGAAAAAGAAGAGCCGCTCAGATAATAGGTCCTGCGGCATTTTTAGATCCAGAGATAGAGACAGATCCAGAGAGTGAGTGACCTCCAGTGATTTTCAACATATTTTAGAGTATATTACGAAGTGCGGCGATATTAAAGGCGTAGTCCATTTTCATAGATCCGAGCATACCAATATAGGCATCTTCGCCTTCGAGGGTAATCTTTTTTACGATCATGGCAGAACTCTCGAGCTCTGGGATAATATTTTCCTCTCCGATAAATACAGATACTTTACGACCGATATCGAGATCTTTGAGGAGATCGAGAAAATGATGTTTATTTTCGAGTACTTTGATCACATTATAGACTTCTTGACCGAGGAGAATAGTATTTTTCTCGAGATAGTTGGTGAGGCCGAGATAGTAGTTTGCTCCAAGAGTAGGAATACATCCAAAGGTGATTTCTTTAGTAGACTTGGTCAGACTCGCCACTATGGAATACAGAGCATCGTCAACCCGCTCTTTATCATGGCGTTCAATAAACTCATTTTCTGCCTCGAGAAACTGCGGCATCATATATTCCATGAGATAGTCGACAAACACCCGTATTCCTCGTTGAGTCGGGAGTCGTCCTGCTGAGTTATATGGCTGAAATATGAGTCCCATCTTTTCGAGACTCGCCATATCGTTTCGTACCGTAGCACTCGATACTCCCATCTCATGTTTTTTGAGGAGGGATTTGGAGCCAGTGATATCCCCGGTCTTGATGTATTCTTCGACGATGATCTTGAGTATAGCAATCTTTCGAAGGTCGACCTTTTTCATAGGAATAGTATATGAAGGGGGCGGAAATATCCAAAAAGTTGAGTAAAATATATGACTACTCAAGTTTTCTATACTCTATACTACAGACGAGATTTATTACGTTGATCTTTTTCTAAGATATTTTCTATGGAAGGGGTCTCTATTTTTTCCGAGGCTATCTCATCCTCTTCTCGAAATCTCATAAAGTGTATATCTGTCATAGGTCGAGTAGATACATCAGTGATCAAAAGACTTCCAGATCTATATATATATCCTGTCTTATCTGACTGGAGAAGTGCCCCCTGAAGAGGAAGTACTATACATCCAAGATCGGTATAGAGGAGCCACTCTCCTGTCTCGGTCAAAAGATATACATATGGTTTTTTCAGAAGCGGAGAGTCTTTATAGAAAAATGAGGTGATCCGAGGAAGTTTGGCAAATATTTGTTTGAAACGAGGCGTTGTATTTTGCGTTACATGCCACTTTCCGTTTATTCGATCCGGCGTATAGATATCCCCGAGAGAATTAAGTACTCCAGGTCTATCTCCCTCTGTAGATATATATCCTTTATCGGTTATAAGTCCTGGGAAACTCTGTATTTCTGTTTCTGAATGAGGAGAAAAAATAAAGAGAACTTGGTTGTATATTAGACCAAACGATTCTCCCGGAAGAGGAAGTATACTCAGTGGGGCACTATATTTTATCGGATCAAACTGTGAAATAGTACTACTAAAAGAACGTGTTTCATCGAGACGGGATATATGCAGCTTGATAGAGTCATCTTGGTCTCGTACTACAAAAGCAAAGCTCTTTCCGCTCAGAGATACTTGACTCGAAAGCAAAGATCAGTTTTCAACTCTAAAAGAAAGTCGTGTAGCATCGGAAAAATTTTCTGGAGGAGTATGTGGACGTAAAGGATATGATCGAGTATGAAGTGTTGAGACTATCAAAGAAGGAAATTCATTTTTCTTTAGGAGACTTTCTCTGATATGATCGATATCGACAGGATCTTGAGAGATCATACTCCAAACCTGAGTGAGGTACCAGATAATGAGCTCTTCTACTCTTTTTATAGAGATACAGAGCGGGATATTACCGAGTGATGTAAAACTCTGTTTATAGACTGCAAGTTTTTGTAGGATTTGATCCCCTTGAAAGATGAGATCTACTTTCCCGTCAGAAGGGAGTATCAGTCCACCTATGATATCTTTTTCGACGAAATCTATGTATTCTCAGAGCTGTATAAATCCCCCTTCCTGAGATCAAAGAGAAGATACGAGAGTTAGTATCTCTCGAAACATCCCAAAGGGTGAATTATCGAGAAAATGAGAGATGACTCAACCCGGCATTACTGGGGCATTTTTCCCCTCAAGTACCAGTGAAGTATCTTCTCGTAGACGAGGAGCGAGATCTCTGAGTTTATCGCATG
>JANOQA010000158.1:0-2419 GCA_031422145.1 bacterium
CGATCATTCCCGTCCTCAACAAGATCGATCTCCCCTCAGCCGATGTCGAGCGAGTATCCGAAGAAGTTATGAGTCTCCTGGGGTGTAAAAAAGAGGAGATCATCTGTGTATCAGCGAAAACCGGAGAAAATGTAGAGTCAGTCCTCGATGCCGTGGTCGCTCTCATGCCCGAGCCGAAGGGTCTCTCGGTAGAGTCAGATCTCGTCCTCCATGGATCAGTCGATCACGATCACGGGAGCGTAAAAGCTCTCATATTTGACTCGCAGTATGACACGTATAAATGAGTCGTGATCTATGTGAAGCTCTTTAGTGGTCGTATTGCTAAATGAGACAAACTTGAATTTATAAATACCGGAGCTCAGGTTGAGGCTCTCGAGGTAGGATGCTTTTCTCCTAAATGGAATCCGATCGGTATGATCGAAGAAGGGGAGATCGGGTACATCGTCACCGGACTCAAGACGATCGCCGATGCTCGAGTCGGAGACACCGTATTTCGAGGTCCGATAGCCACCAAACACCCGATCAAAGGATTCAAGAGGATTACTCCATTTATCTTTGCAGGAGTATACCCAGTCGACACGGACGAATATCCAAAACTCAAAGACTCGATCGAAAAACTCACCCTCAATGACTCTTCGCTCGTCACTGAGCACGAAGTCTCCGCTGCTCTCGGACATGGATTTCGATGTGGATTTCTCGGACTTCTCCATCTTGATATCGTCAAAGAGCGGCTCTGGAGAGAGTTCGAGATGGACGTCATCATGACGAGTCCTCAGGTGACGTATCGGGTCATACTCCCCGGAGACAAGGCCGCCCTCTATCCACGAGGAAATCCAGAGGTATTTCGTACGGGAGATCGTACCAGTACAGCCGTCCTCATCTCCAATCCAGAGGATCTTCCTCTCCCGGGTACGTGGGAGTATATAGAGGAACCGATCGCCAAGATCGAGATCATCACTCCCCTCGACTATGTCGGTAATCTCATGCAGCTCTCCCAAGAGCGAAGATGAGTATTTAAAAACCAGTACTTTCTCGATACGACTCGTGCCGTACTCGTCTATGAGATCCCCCTCGCAGAGTTGGTCGGAGACTTTTATGATGATCTCAAGTCTCTCTCGAGTGGATATGGATCGCTCTCCTACGAATTTATCAAATACAAACAAGATGATCTCGCCAAGATGGACGTGATCGTCGCGGGAGAAAAAGTCGAAGCCTTTGCCATGATCGTACACCGAGATCGAGCCCGTACGCTCGGAGGACGTATCTGTGCCAAGCTCAAAGAAGAGATCCCCAAAGCTCAGTTCGCCATAGCGATCCAGGCAGCCCTCGGGGCAAATGTCATCGCTCGAGAGGATATATCAGCCCTTCGAAAAGACGTCACTGCTAAGCTCTATGGAGGGGATATCACCCGAAAGAGAAAACTCCTCGAGAAACAAAAAGAAGGAAAGAAAAAAATGAAACAATTCGGAAGGGTGAGTATTCCGAGTGAGACATTTGTAAATATATTGAAGAAATAAACGTATGATTTTATCAGATCCTATGAAACATCTTCTTTGATCAATAGCTATTGCAGGAGCAGTACTTGTTTCTCCAGTACCATGAAACGCTACTTGAGCGATAGATCACCACAAGAATCGTGTCCTATTTATCCTCAATAAAGCTCTCAAGAATATCGTGCTTAAATTAGATCCAGAAATTATTCCTCGAGGAGGTCTAGACTGTGAAATACAGCTCACTAAACAACCCACTCTCATAGGGACGAGTCCAACAGATACCGTTCACGTTAAGTGAGTACTTGTTTGTACAGCAGTCCAAACAGACACGATACTCCAGTATGAGTTTATTATTACTGACCCCAGTATAGTTACCGAACTACCGAGCTCAATTGGAATGAGTGGATTTACAATAGTGTGAGAACGATAGACTTCTTCAAGACGATTCTGAATGTTTGTGAATATATTGAAGAAATAATTGTCCTAAATCTCTGGAAATTTCGTTGTAGAGTATATGACTATCATTCTTCTCACCTGATGAGCTAGCTCAGAGCGAGCCGTATCGCTTAGATCCGGAGAAACTATCCGCATGATTCTCCAGAGTCTTGGATATAACTTTCGAGTATTTGATACTCAGAAAGACTGATTCCAGGAGCTCAATCCAAGATCTCCTATTTCAGAAAATACTTGCCTGCAAGGACCTATTTCTGAACGTCATCTTTTTTCCTCACTTGATCCTGAGAGTACTCTCATATTTCCGATCATACACGGAGCGTACGGAGAGGATGGAGTACTGAAAGCTCTACTCGAAGAGTATGGTCTCATATCTATCGGATCATCTTCGTCGGTCCTTGGTACCACTCTAGATAAGTATATCACTGGAGAAATACTGACTACGTCTGGGATACGAACCCCTGATACGCTCC
>JANOQA010000159.1:0-2916 GCA_031422145.1 bacterium
AAGGCGATCATCCAGACGGAGCTTTTGACAGCAGCTCTCGCTCGACTCAAGGTCGGAGGGCGACTCATATACTCGACTTGTACGCTCGCTCCGGAAGAAAACGAATGAGTTCTCCAAGCGGTAGCTCGAGGATCTGTGCCATTTTCTCTCCAGACTATCACTCTTCCATCGTGCTATCAGGGCACTATTCGTCCTGGTCGTACCGATATCTCGGGAGGTGTTTCTGAGTCCGCTCCTCTCATATCGCAGATCGACCTATCAAAATCTATCCGCATTCTCCCGAGTGATAGGATGGAAGGGTTCTTTGTAGCGGTGCTTCAGAGAGGAGAATAAGTCACTCGGGGTGAATATGGGGATACTCTCTATTTCTCGAGTTTTCCATTTGACTTCCACACCACTTTCTCTATCATCTGCCCATCCAGATTTTATTATTTTTGTATGACTTTCTCTCCTCCGAAAAAGGCCTCCAAGGTCCAGACACGACAACGACACGGTAAATGGCTTTTTGAAAAAGTTCGCAAGATCAAAAATTCTATCGTTCTTCAGTATGACGAAGCAGGAAATGCCATCGGTCTTGCTCACTTTGCCTCTCCTGTCACCGGGATGTATCGAGGACGTCAAGTCATCCCTCCTGCATCAGCCAAGAAATCAGCAAAAGTCACCAAGGTTCGAGCCTAGCTCATTAGATCGGGCAACCGATCTTTTTTTCTGTTCATTATTTCTCTATGCGAAAGATTACTCGTCGTGAAGTCCGTGAATTCCTGCTTCAGGCTTTGTATGCACGATCGGTATATGGACCAGACTTTTCTCTCGCTGCATTTCAGGATTCATACTACGAAGCACATACTTTGCCCGTACTCGAAGACGTATATTTTATAGATGCATTTGCGGGGATTGTCCGAGAAGAGCCGACTCTCCTCGCTGTCATAGCCAAACTTGCCCCAAAATTTGATCCCAAGATCATGCCCCCGGTCAATCTCTTTCCTCTCTGTATCGGAGCGTACGAGATGCTCTACCTCAAGAGTGATAGCATCCCAGAGAAAGTATCCATCAACGAAGCTGTAGAGCTCGCGAAGAGATTTTCTGATGACGGGGCGAGAGAGCTCATCAATGGAGTCCTCAACAAACTCAAAGATGAAAAATCCACTATATTGGATACGATAGTACCTACGGAACGAGTTTTATTTATCTAGTATGAAACGCTCGATACGATTTGATCACGCAGAATTTGATGAGCGAATACTCCGGCTCCTCCAGGATCTAGCGGTCCCATTTCAGACCCTCTCGAGTTATTTGCTCCCATTTCTCCATCGCTCTATTCTCAACGAATATGAATTTTCTGAAAGTAATGAGCGGATCGAGTATCTCGGAGATGCGGTACTTGAGCTTTTGACCACTGAGTTTCTCTATCATTCTTTTCCAGAAAAATCCGAGGGTCAGCTCACTGATATACGATCCGCTCTCGTGCGAGGTCGCAATCTTGCTGATATAGCCCTCCGTATGGGGCTCGACCGATTTGTACTCCTCTCCAAGGGTGAGATCCAGGCAGGAGGTCACCAAAATCCATACATCCTTGCCAACACCTTTGAAGCTCTCCTCGGGGCGATCTATCTCGATGCGGGACTCCTCGCTGCCAAAAAATTTGTAGAGACGTATGTATTTTCGACACTCGAAGCTATCCTTCGAGACGCTCTCTATGTCGATCCAAAGTCCCACCTCCAGGAGATCATCCAAGCGACGCACGGAGTCACTCCCCACTATGAGCTCCTCTCGGAGTCAGGAGCTGATCATGACAAAGACTACGTGATCGGGGTGTACATCGAGTCAGAGCTCATCGGTACCGGAAATGGTACGAGCAAGAAAAAAGCCCAGTCTCACGCGGCGGAGGTGGCTCTTCAAAAGAAAGCTGAATGGCAAAAATAGCTTCTAGTGCATAAATATACTCAGTACGAGTGGTATGGCTCAGCCTATTAGAAAACTCGCTATGGTACGTTTTTCTAGGACTCCATGTCCTTTGAGCTCGGGGAGGAGATCGGCAGCTCCGACATAGAGGAGAGTTCCCCCTGCAAAAGCGAGGATATAGGGCTCTAGATCTCCGAGGGGGAGCATCTCGATGAGGAGTCCACCAAGAAGGAGCGAAGCGGCAAATATACCAAAGAGGAGGAGATTCTTTTTTGGAGAAAAATGAGTATTTCGACTGATCCCAACGAGGGCGAGTGATACGGGGATTTGGTGAAGTATCACCCCGGCTGTTACGAGAAGTCCTGCCCAATTTGATATACTAAATGCGGTAATGATCGCCACTCCATCAAAAAAAGTATGTACAAAGAGTCCTGAAAAACTCAGGAGCGATCTCTTTTTATGGGAGTGATGATGATTGTGATGATGCTGGTCTTCGTGACCTACATGCGGATGCGTACACTGGAAATAGTCAAGGAGAAATATCGCACAAAACCCGAGGAAAAATATCGCTCCTGCCGAGTGGATCGCCTCTGCGGTCTCGGGGAGGATATGAGTGAGGGATATACTCGTCATGACTCCGGCTCCGATACCGATGAGGATATTGAGAGCGAGTGGACTCAGAGGCTTTTTATGCAGGAGAAGTCCGGTGAGCGAGCTGAGGGTGGCTATGATGAGGGCGAGAAAGGGGAAAAACATAGAGGAAGTGTAGGGAAGAATGGATTTTTATCAAAAATTGTCGAGGGAGGGCAGGACAGAAAATTTTGCCTCAAACTTTGATATGCCTTTTTCCAAACATTCCTTTGACTTCCGCATCACTTTCTCTATCATCTTGGGGTTCAATTTTTATATATATGATAGGTAAATTCAAAAAGCGAAAACGACTTCGTATTCACGGCTTCCTCGCTCGCATGACGACTCACGGAGGAAAAAAAGTGATCGCAGCACGACGACGTA
>JANOQA010000160.1:0-2176 GCA_031422145.1 bacterium
CGTCAGACTTTAAAGTCTGACGCACTCACATAGAGGGTTGCTTCTAGCGAGTAGTTGAGCCAGAGCTTGAGCTACCACGAGGAGCGTAGTTGCAGGATTCCATACACCAGATATAAAACACTGTTTTTATCAGGAGTGCTGTATTAATAGCAACGATTACCAGCATTGAATACGGATTTGCTTTGGTCTGCATGATCATGATAATCAGCATACAAAGGGCATATAGTCCGATTTCAAACTTGGAGAAAATAAGTCCCTCTACATATACATAATTCGCAGATTTCATATATTTCCTTTCTAAACTGCTAACTCATAGTATCTAGTTGCTATTGACTGTCAAGGACTCGGGAAGTTAGAGTAGTTCGGGTATTTCTCCGCTCTACATTTGCCATCATACCAAATGCGAGAAAATATCCCTCGAGACTCTCAGTAGTTTCTCCGTACTGTGCTTCTCCATAGAGAAAGTCACTGACGACTTCTTTTGCTCGACATACCTCTCGGAGAAACCCAGTCCCTCGCCATCTCGGGTCACTCTGAACTAGAGAAAAGAGTTCGTACATGCGTATACTCGCTCATTCGAGACGCTCCGCGTTTCCCTGGGATTTTGCCTGGAGGGCTCGACCTACTTCGCTTCCGATATTTCCCATCTGAGCGAGGGCAGACATCTGTTCCCACTTTCCGGATTCGAGGAGTTCTTTATGGAATACGATACCACTTGGGCTATGCATGTATAAGATGGGTTACTATCTCTATAATCTTCTTCTGTATCAGAGGATCTTCGACTGATCTTGTACGATTATTTTGATGTGGTCGAAGATTGATCATAGAGTCAAATTCTATAAAGTCCTCCTGTCCAAACTCTTCGACATATAGGTTTATACCCCAAAGAGATTCTTGCTCAGATCAGATATCGAGGAGGTATTCTTCTTCATCAGCATGAAAAGCTCCGCCGATGACCAGGGTATTCTTCGACACATCCACTACTCATTTACAGAGAGAAATACCCGAAGGACTCATACAGTTAGAGTTTTCTCTAATAAGAGAAAGAGGAATAGGGGTGGTGATATGTAACATGCAGATAGTATATCTAAAAAATTCTTCTGTACATATAAAATCCCACTCAGTTCACCGTTGAGTGGGATTTTATATGTGTCTCTTCCTTACGCGTTCACTCGATCGTATTCTTCGACCTGACGTTCGTCACGAGCGGCTCGTGAGTACGGTGACTCGAACTCGAGTTCGTTGTCGTCTGATCCAAAGTACTCTCCGATATTTCGATTGTTTTCAAAATACTGAAGGGTAGGAATGAGTCGTCCGATAATAACGTTTTCTTTGAGTCCATCGAGCTTGTCGATCTTTTTGGCAGTAGAAGCATCGACGAGGACACGTACCGTCTCCTGAAACGAAGCTGCCGAGAGCCATGACTCCGTAAAGAGTGATATCTTGGTAAGTCCAAGAAGGAGTCGAGTACCGATGGCTTCATTTTTCCCAGCTTTTGCAATCTGTGTATTTTCCTTTTGGAATGCGATGATATCTACGATATCCCCCGGGAAGAACGAGCTATCTCCAGCATTGGTAATCTTGATCTTGGAGAACATCTGTCGCACGATGAGCTCGATATGCTTGGAGTTCACCGTCTGACCTTGAGAAGAGTAGATTTCTTTGATATCATTGACGATATAGAGCTCCGTCACGATCGGATCCGCGAGATCCATGAGACGATGGATATTGATATGACCTTCGGTGATCTTTTCACCGATACGCACGGAGTCACCTTCACGTACCAATACATTCTTGGATGCATCGACCGTGTACTCGAGACTTCGAGGCTGAGCGTCTTCGATGATGATGAGGTTGTTGTCGATACGTTTGACGATACCAGACTGGAGAGCAGTAACCTTAAGTTTAGTTTCTTTTGATTTTGCGAGTACTTGTTTCTCGAGCACCTTTTCACCGACTTTCACCGTAGCCTTAAATGAGACATCCGGAAGGTAGTGATCATAGGTGTGTATTTCTCGAGCTTCGAGAGTCACAAATGTATTTTTTCCTTCGTATCGGATATGAGATACGACTCCGGCAAATTCAGCGATGATAGCCTCGTGTTTTGGAGTACGTGCCTCGAGGAGCTCCTCGACTCGAGTCAATCCCTGGGTGATATCTCCTCCTTCTTTGACGA
>JANOQA010000161.1:0-7223 GCA_031422145.1 bacterium
CAGACGAACAAATACAAAGCGTAGCGAGTTACCTCAATAATCGACCTCGTAAAATTCTCGGATACAAAACACCAAAAGAAGTATTTTACAGTTATCTATCTACTTTTTCTTAGAAATTGCACTTGCGGATTGATGACGGCAGTGAGGGGCAGATTTTGCAAAAGTTTTAGCCCATATCCATTCATTTTTTGCTGCAAATATCTCTAATTCTTGAGTAGTCATTTTATTTGATTAGAATTTATTCTTTCGACTAGGAGTCTCCCACTCTAATGGAATCGTATTTGTATATTTAAGTTGAAGAGTAGTTTGCCTCACTCTAAGTAAAGTGAGCCAAATTTATGACGAGTGCTACTAGGGGTATCAAATCTAGTGTTTTCGTAAAGATACGATCTAAACTCATCTCTATTATATAAATGATAGCAAACTATATCACCACTTTCCTTTACTACAATATAGCCTCAACGGGCTGAACTTTCTCAACTCCAGACTTTACTCGGCACCATTCATAGTGCTATAGCATCTAAGAATGACTTTACTTTATATTCTAAGTCACTTTCTGTAAAAATTTCTTCTCGGAACTCAGAATTAGCACAAATTTTTACCAAATCTACTACTGTTCTAGATTCTCATTCGTAGTATTCGAGTGCCATAGTTGCTAAAATCTTCGAGAAGATTGAATCTATCTTTCGTAAATTCATTGAAAATATTTTATTCTTGGGTTCGAGAAATATGATTTTACCACCCATAGATTTTATTTTTTTTATTCTATCTCGAATCTTAGACTTAGATTGTATTGAATTGACATCTTCTATTTCTCCACTAAATCAATCTATCTGGAATACTAGATTTGTAGTATCACCAGCATTTAAAAGTGTAGATGGACTACCAAGCATTGATTTAATCGAGAATCAGAGCTCCTCTAATCAAGGGGAAATTCTATCGTCTATAACACCAACTATATCTTCTTTTCTTCCGCTACTTGCTTTAATTTTAGCACAGCCGATTTCGTCCATAACATTACTTGCTAATGGAATCAGAAATGAGGGATCTTTTGCTATTTTAATAGACTCAAAGATTTTTATTATCTTTTTTGGTAATTCACTATCTGAATAATTAAATATCTCGACCGCATTACTATCTAAAATAGTCGCAGCATTATCAGGAATACCGAATAAATTAAATATCTTCTTTTCTCCTAAGATTTCTTCTCGAATGATTCGATGAAATAAAAGAAATTTATCTGGAATAATATCTAGATTTTTATCTGCTGCATATATCTTCTTTTCCGAAATGATCTTCAGAAAAACATAGAACTCACTCCACTCTCATTTATTTCAAGTTTGCATTTTCTAGAGATTTAATGATTTCGTAAGCTACTGCTTGAATAGCGTTTACGGCTACTGAGTTTCAGAGTTGCTTCATAGCTTGTGCTTCAGAGACTGGAAATTTGAAACTATCAGGGAATCACTGCATCTTTTTTCATTCTTTTGAAGAAAGTCTTTTGACTATACCGTCTACTAAGTATGAATCCCAGTTTCGTCTATCTGATATGCTTGATCACCGTCCACCAACTCGTAGAGTAAATCCAACTTCTCTAGTACATACTCAGCCCCATATATCTGACATATTCGTTGTTAAGTTTGTAGGTTCTGGGAATTTAAATTGTATATCCTGATTTCTGAATCAGACCATAAATAAACGTGGACGTAGCTGAGGAAGTCAAAATTCAGATGCTTTAACTATTTTATAATAAAAGGAATATCATAACTCTTCTTCCAAAGTTCTCTTAATAGTAGTAAATGTCTTTCAATTATCATGTTTAAGTAAGTGTCGAACATTTTCTAGAAAAAATGCCTCTGGTTGTTTCTCTTTGAGAATAGAGACGATGTTAAAAAATAATGTACCTCGAGTTTCTCAAAATCATTTTTTAAATCCAGCTTGTGAGAAAGGCTGACATGGGAATCCAGCACAAAGAATATCAAAGTCAGGTATATCTTTAGGATCTACTTTCGTAATATCACCAGCAAATAAATTGTTTTTGAATATATCTGGACTTATACCGCAATGGTTTGTTTCATATGTATTTCTTGCAGATTCATCCCATTCTGATGCAAATACGCAACTACTACCCAGGTTATGTAACGCTAGATGAAATCCACCTATTCATGCGAATAAGTCTATGAATCGAATCTTTTTTAGTTTACTCATAGTATTTAATTTATTGTAAGGTAACCCTGATCTACGATTCTACAAAAGAAATTTTTAAGAAACTTTCCAGAAAAGTTATAAGTGTATATAAAGAACTAAATACTAAGTAAATGTATATCCATATTATATGCAATGACTCAAAAGAATCTCTTATCTCTTAGTTTCTCTATCTAGTCCTTATTAGGATATGATAAAACATCACGAAAAAGAGAGCTGATCATTCTCAGTAAATAGGGTTATCGGAGCAATATCTATAAGACTCTTCCAATCCCTAATTAACCCTCTCCTGTAAAGGATTTTCCTGACTTTTCACCGTAGATTTTCCAGAAAGAGATTCTCCTTCCATTACTCACTGGGCTTTTTGATTTCGTTCAAGAGCCTTGATCATGTATTGAAACGCTGATCCAGAAAATCATTTCCCCTTTTGGAGCTCTTTCCCCGTAGGAGTCCAAACGCCCTGTGCTTTATTTTTCTCGAGTAGCTCGCGTAGCTCTTCATCTCAGAGTATGGAGAGGAGTCATTTAGTGAATTCTCCAGTTCCAGAACCCGTGAGGAGGAGATGCTGTCTGAGTTGATCATGCACTATCGTCATGTTCTTGAGTCTCTGGAGAGAGGCTTGGGTACTTCCTCATTGTATCAGAGCTGACTCGAGCTTCATTCTTTGCTCGAGCTCTTTCATCCACTCTCCGGTTTGTGTCCGAAATGTGACTCGTCCATAGGCAATCTGTGATCCGAGACTAGCATAGGCACTACGAACTGTACCCTTGATACCATCTATTTTCCACTCTGCGTAAACGTCCTGAGTATCGAGTTTTTTTCAAGAGGTCGACTCTATCAGTCGGATCATATAGTTTTGTGTCGTGGCAGCGAGAGTTTTTTCTTCTCAGAGATTGTTGACCTGCAAAACGAGAAACTCAAATTGTTGTCGTAGGAGCGGATCTGCATCAATCTCAGACATCCTGAGCCCAGTAATACCCAGCCAGTGGGAGCTCTTGGTATAGTGGGTATCGAGCTTTGACTCTTGTAGTCTGAGAGAGAAAGATTTCCCGATAATATTATCCCCACTTCCGTTGTCTTGATCCATCAAGCGAATAATAAGCTTGAGGACCGCCTCGGTTTCTCCTGTATTGAGATTTTCCTGATTCAAAAGAGAGAGTATATTTTTAGCACGTATACTATCTTTCTTTACTCGCTCGAGCCCACTTGAAGTGAGGTGTTTTTTTCCGAGCTCGTATATTTCTGGAGAGATCGCAAATTCGAGAGCTCTTCGTATATCCTCCAGAGTCGGCCACTCAACGAGAGCTATCTCATTAACTCACTTTTTTATTTTCAAAACTCACTTTTCTATAAAAGGCTCATTTGAGGTAATCTCCGTGAGACGTATCTGAAAATCTCCGACAGACTTTCCAAAACCAAGACGTTTTATAAAGGTTCGTACTCCCGTACCTCATTCTGTTGGATAGGTTTCGTTGACGAGAATAGACCCCATCATCTGAGCCACCCGAGGATTTATAATGAACTTTTCTATCAGTTCTTTGTCGATAGGTCGGAGTTTCTCTTCGGCGAAAGAGACTCGACTCGTGATTTTCAGAACAATCTTTTCTATCTCAGCGTAGGAGATCGCAAATTGGAGCCCTCACTGGATATCTGTAAAAAATGCATGAGCCGTCTCCGGGGCATGTTTTGATTTATAGGCCTGAGTATAAAACTCATCGAGAAACGCTCCGAGCTGGAGTCCCTTGAGAGTCGAGAGTAGTTTGAGTCCTGGATATTGTTCAAGTCGGTCTTTAGAGGCAAGAGACTGACTTTCTATATGTCGAAAGATTTGTCCTCTATTGGCAAATCCTGCCCCAGGAATCGTCTCAAAGTGAAAGTAGAGTGGGGAAGTATATGCCTCGGCTATACGTCTTTCATTCGTCCGTTCCTGTACGTATGTTTTCCAGGCGATCTTTACTGATTCTATATCGTAGTAGGGGATCACTCGGTTTACATTGGTAGCTCCAGGATTGAGAGTATTTTCAGAGCGTATAAATCCATCCATCTGGAGTCCTCGGATCTGCCAGAGAAAATGATGCTGTATTTTCTGTATATCCTCTTCTTGGAATAGGGAAAGTCCTTCATGATGAGCAATGAGAGAGGGTATCTTTTTCCCGAGTTGGTCTCCACTTTCGAGAGAAAATGATGCCTTTGATCACAGGAGTCTTTGTGCTCCGGGGAGATCCGATCTCTCCGGGAGAATTCCTGGTACTGGTTTGATGAGCTCAGTGGCTTTATAGGCGGATAAGTATTCAGAAAATAGGCGGACACGTCACTCGAGACGGATCCTATTTTTCCATCAGTAGCTCTCGGATTTATGACGAGATCTTTTGGATTTCGAGCCGAGGGAACCTCACCATCTATGACCGTGGGTCCAGAAAAAGTAATGATATCAGAGGAAGATATTTTGAGTGCGGATTTCCCCTTTTCTAATTCCTCAGATAGGTTGATACGAGCTCCGTTTACGGAGATTTCTATGATATCAGCATAGCGGCGTATAGAGTCACTGACTCGGATCCTCTCTCCATCAGAAAGTGAGCCACCATAGTCGAGTCGATCTTGGATAAAGTCGGTGAGTATATCAATGACCGTACGATTTTCTTTGGGCCGTACGAGGAGTCACTCCTGCTCGTAGATATCAGTTTGTATTTTTTCTACCTGTCGAATCGTCTCATGGAGACTACGAAACGAATCTATGAGTCACTTTTGATCCGCAAAATGTACACCGAGTGAGATACGACTGATCTCTACTTTGCTCTGGAGAAACCGAGCGTTTCGCTCTTTGTGGCTCACATGATTTTTGGTATCATGACCGTAGCGTACTATGAGAAACTTCTCAAAGAGAGAGTCAAACGAACTTCGTTTTCCTTCTAGATTCTTTTGTAGCTCAGACAGATCTATCCTATCTTTCGATAGTGCATTGATCTCGGGTATGAGAGCGTCTCCGAGCATCACTCTTTTCCCTCATGCGATATGAGGTATCTGAGTTGCTCGAAACGAAAAATCAGCGTGTCCACTCGCGAGCATCGTCTGGTGTGTATTGAGGTGGGGGTCTTTTTTATTGTAATGAGCTAGGACTTTTGTCTTTGCCTTACTATGGATAAAGTAGAGAGGTATGATGCTTCCTACAGGAGCCGTCTTGAGAGAGGTGTAGAGCTCTCTCACTCGAGCATCATATATATCTTGTGTCTTCGGATTGATGGGACTCAGAGTCTGAAATCTTCCCATATCAAAGTGCTCCATGAGATCCGCAAATGACTGCTCAAATCCAAATTCATCTCGCATCTTTTGAGCGAGTATCCACGCATCGAGATCTGCCGTGAGGAGCATCTTTTGTTGATCTGGAGTATATTTCTTTAGATCACAGACTTGTATAAAAAATTGTTTTATAAAAGCGGCACATGAAGCTCAGAATTGGTTTTCCTCGAGTACATGAGTGGGAATCTCTGGATTGTACTCTGCCTGTTGCTTTTGGATATAGGACCGAAGGGTAGTATTCACTCAAAGACACTGTGGTGTAGTTGGAAAAAACGGATTTCTCTGAAGCTCAGGTATGAGTTCTGGGTATTTCTTTTCTTTGAGTCACTGAGAAACAGTATCATCGATAGATTTCTGACGAAGAGCTTCTAACTCCAGCATGAGCTTGCTTTGATCTCCACTTTTTGGTATGTAGTAGCTCGAATTCAAATAGAGCATAGGGCGTTCTCCCTGAAATCATCGAGTTCCCGCAATTTTGTTGACGAGAGTAAATGCGTCGAGACTCAGTCAATTTTTTTGAGCTACTTTCATAGGAGTATCTCATACTTCTACTTTCCTAGCCTCCAGTAAGTCGAGGATTTGGGAGGACTTTTTGGTGGGAGTAAGGGTGAGAGCCGTAGTTTTTTGTGATGTACGAAATATCTGAGCCTCTACCACTCATGACGTAGATATATTTGGACTTCATACTGCGAGAGCGGTGGAGAGTCAGAGGGCAGCGAGAAGGTGTCTTGGGGCTTGCATAGAGAGGAGAGATATTCTTACTATCAAGATAACTAAATATATATTTAGTCAAGTATGCTTTATAGTTTTATTCAATATATATTGAAAAAGTACATACTCTTTCTATAATCAAACTAATGAGCTCTCAAATACTAAAATCTCCTTCCCCCTCATCAAGTCCGTACTGGGATATGGTAGAGCATCGTCAAGACAGGATGGCTACTGATATAGTACATCGTTTTCCAAAGTACATTATCGATCTCCTCGGAGATACTCCAGATCGACTCATGGATCACGATGTGGAGGATCAGGATGGATGAGTAGAGTATAGTGTACGGATCCTGATCCAGGGTATCCGATCTCGGAGTGCCTGGATGATCGAGAGTCCTACCAATCCCTACCTCCATATCAATATACTCTTCCCCCAGTTTAACAGACTCTCTCATATCAAACAGTATGGGACGGGTATGCAATATGTCTGAGACTCAGGATCGGTGATATCGATCCAAGACCATGATCGATCAAACCACTCGTACCAGGTCGCACTCTCCGCTGAGCGTATGGGTCGAGCTCTCGGACTCTCCGACTCTGAGGTGCATCTCCTTATTTATGGAGGACTACTCCATGATATAGCTACTCCAGGACTCGGAGACATCACCAAGCTCTTTTTTGGGATCAAGAGCGAAGAGACCATATTTGAGCCATATATCCGAGCCTCGGCGGAGTACCTGACTCGTACCAATCCAAGAAATCCTATACGAGTGAATGATATCGAGTCCTATCTCATGAAAACTCATGAGCTCTCTCTTCACGATATTCATACGACGATCGTCGGAAAGTGAGCGATCGGGGAAGTACTCGATATCGCTGATCGGTTTACCTATACACTCGAGGATACTCGGATGTATTTTGGAGGTGTATGGTCAAAGATGGGGGTAGAGGCATCTCGTACTCTCGAAGAGCAGCAGTATATGAAAGAGTGTGTGGCAGATAGGCCTCTC
>JANOQA010000162.1:0-5473 GCA_031422145.1 bacterium
TGGTGCTTGGTTCAATTTTTGTTTGGTTTGCCAAAGGGGATGCAAGATTCGGACTTGATTTTTCAGGTGGTAGCGAGCTTGTTGTGGCTTTCGATCAAAAAGTGGAAATTCTCTGTGTGTGCAGCTCTTCAACCTCGATTGATGCTGGATGATACATATATTTCTAGAGAGAGAATGAATGCAGATATTGTAGAGATAATCCCTCATAAGTCACTGAGAAAAGACAAAAAAATACCACTCAAATCTGGAGTGGTATTTTAGAATCAGTAAAACTATACAGCCACGACTGCTCGAAGGATGAAGCTTACGATAGAACTCGCAAGGAATATCACGAGGAGTCCGATCGCTCCGTGCATGAGGATCGTCTTTCCTTTCTTTACTTTTTCTTCGTCACCTCCTGAAGTAAGGATCAAGAAGCCTCCATAGAGAGCATAGGCTACGGCGATAAGATAGAGAAGATTGGTAATAAAAGAAATAATACCCTGTACACTGGATTCGAGAGTTTGATCTCCTCGTCCTTTGAGAGTTTCATTTACTTTACCAGTACCTCCTTCTGCTACGATAGCGGCGAAGGCATTTGATGAGACCGCTGCGGATGCCGCAACAGCAGAATAGGCGAGTGTTTTGATGGCGTTCATGTTTTGAACTTATGGGATAAACACTGTTAGTATATAGATCTCAAAAACCAAAGTCAAAAAAAACAGACGAAAGTGCCTGTTTCTTTGTGTAAAAAGTACTCTTTTGAGAGATTTCTACGCTTCTTTGTGCTTGAGGTCGAGTACGTAGGGCATGAGAGCCATGTATCTCGCTCGCTTGATAGCTTGAGATACTTTCTTTTGGTTCTTGAGAGTAACACCAGAGTAGTACCGAGGAGTGATCTTGTTGTATTTCGTGACGAACTTTGCGAGAAATTTCGTATCTTTATAGTCGATGACTTTGATACCTGCGGCATCAATAGGACATTCAGTTTTGATAGACATAGTGGTAAATTAAAATGTATCGGTGATATCAGCGAAGTCGTCTACGGGAGATGACTCGCTTTTAGGAGAGGTTTCAGAAGTATGGAAATCAGATGTTTCTTCTCTTTTAGAGAGAAATATGAGCTCTCCCGTGACAACTTCTGTCTTGAAGTATTTTGTACCGTCATCTCGATCGAGAGATCGAGTTTTGAGGTGTCCTTCGACGTAAACGAGCTTTCATTTCGTGAGAAATTGCTCGGCTCGATCGGCGAGGACCCCCCAGGCTACACAGCTTGTAAACTCAGATTCTGAGTGTATTTCACCGGCAGCATTTTTAAAAGTGTGGTTGGTAGCTACGGTAAATAGAACCACTTTCTTACCTCCGGCGGTCATTTTCACAAAAGGATCTTTTGTAACATTTCCGATAAGGATGACTTTATTGACGGTCTTCATACTTAGTCTTCTATTCTTACGAACATATGTCGCCAAACCTGTTTTTTGAGGTTGAGAAACTTGGTGACTTCGAGAAGTCCCGTACCATCACTCTCAAGTATGTAGAGGATGTAGTATCCATCTGAAGAGGCTCGGATCTTGTAGGCGAGGTGTTTTACCCCCTGGAGATCTTCGGTGACTACGGTAGTACCGTGAGTCTTAAACTCTGTCTTGATCTCGGTGAGGAGCTCGTTTCGGATGTCATCGCCAAGAGTTGGGTCGATGATCATCATGCATTCGTACTTTCGCATACCTGTGGATTATATCTTTCGATCTGTAAGGTCCGGGGACACTGATCGTCGAAAGAAGGAAATAAAAAGAACTAAAAAAAGTTCTGCGGAAGTATATAGAAGGGATAGAGAAATACAAACTAAAATATACTCGATGAATTTCTCTCCGATGAATACGGAAGTCGTCAATCTCCTTTCTTTGCGTCACTCATAAAAATAGGTTAGACTTGATAGTATGTGACTTACCGATGCCTTTCGTAAAAACACCCTGGATCTGTCGATGCAAACAGGAAATATCCCTGTGTCTGAGAAAGATGAGCTTTCAGATATTTTTGCGAAGTCTATCGAGCTCGGAGCCTCTGACATACATATAGAGCCAGGAGAGACCTCCGTCAATATCCGAGTGCGAGTCGATGGACACTTTATCGAGCTCGATCCTCTCCCGATCGATACACGATCCGCGATCGTCGCCCGGATCAAGATCCTCGCGAGTCTCAAGATCGACGAGCAACGCCTCCCTCAGGATGGAAAAGCCCTCTATCGAGATATGACTACCGGAAAAGATATCGATCTGCGGGTGAGTATCATGCCCAATATATATGGAGAAAAGGTAGTTATCCGAATACTTAAAAAGGAGTCTTCTCTCCTCGACCTCCGCTCGATCGGAGTCCTCCCGATGAATATGGTGAAAATACGAAAATATCTCGAAGACTCTCATGGACTCATACTCGTCGTAGGGCCAACTGGATCGGGAAAGTCTACGACTCTTTATAGTATGATCTCGACGTATGACGCCAAGGAAAATAATATTTCTACCCTCGAAGATCCGGTCGAATACCGTATCCCTGGAGTCAATCACGCTCAGATCAATCCAGCGATCGGATTTTCATTTGCGGATGGACTGCGATCCCTCCTCCGCCAAGATCCTGATATCCTCATGGTGGGTGAGATCCGAGACGAGCAAACCGCTCACCTCGCGGTAGAAGCCTCTATCACGGGGCATCTCGTATTTTCGACGATACACGCCAACTCTACCGTCAATACTCTGCAACGACTCACTAATCTCGGTATAGATCCCCTCCTGCTCGTCTCGTCTCTGCGACTCGTCATATCTCAGCGACTTGCCCGCAAACTCTGTACGCACTGTCGAGTGGCGTATACTCCTGAGTGAGCGGTAAAAGATAAAATCCTCTCTCGAGTCGGGAAATACATGTCTGACAAAGAAAATCTCACCCTCTACAAAGCTCACCCAGAAGGATGTGAAAAATGTAATCACAAAGGATACAAAGGACGAACTGGGTTTTTTGAAATACTCGAAATGACCGAAGGCATCGAAAAGCTCGTCCTATCGAAGGCTTCAAAGACACAAATAGAGATCCAGGCAGTCGGAGATGGGATGATCCAGATCAAAGATGACGCTCTCATCAAGGCAGTCCTCGGAGAAGTGAGTCTGGAGGAGGTGTTGCAGGTACTCGGGGGATAGAAGCTATCAAAATTTTACCCATAATATGTAAAACTTAATTTAGAAGAACGTTATAGTGGCATGAATATATATATGACACCCTCAAAGCAGAAGTGTATAAAATTGCTTCTCAGAAATGAGTTAGAGTACCAAATCTTGCATCATCTGCTTTGCATCCTGTAAATGTACGAGTAGTTGTTGATGAACAAAAAGAATCCAGTGAAATTTATCATTACTGATCTCGCTGATAGGATTTGTTGGTAGAGATACTCCAGGACAAAAAGAGTCATATTTTGACAGAAAAATAGAAGAAGGATAGCATGTTTTATGTAACATAACCCCCTCACAAAATGTCATCTCACAGTCCTACATCATCCGATCTCAACACCTTCCCTGGCCTTGAGGCTTGTAGCACCTTCCCTGTTGGATCAGTTGTGGCAGATACCTTCACCATCTCTCAAATACCTGGAAAACTGGAGCTTACTCGAGCCATGAGTGCGTCTGGGACTTCAGCTGAGCTCTTTTTCCCTGATAGATTCACTGAATTTAAAAACGATCTTCCAGAAGATATCCTTCCTCTCGATATGATCGCCTTTCGAAAAGGAGAAGGACTTAAACTCCTCGTAGAAGAATCTACTCTTACAGCTGAGCAGCAGGAGTTATTTCAAAAAATGAAATGAGAAGTAAACTCTACTCGTCGTATCTCTACGGGTATCATCGATACCTATCTCGACGAAAAGGGGAATCCATTTTGGATCGCCACCTCTCGAGATGCTGGGTCAGGCATGGGTTCGAACTATCAAGTCACCCTTTCTGGAGGAGGATTTCATGGGAATGACCTCATCGAAGGATGTGTCCGAGAAATGACCGAAGAAGGACCCGTACTCCTCAAGGCTCTTGATGGAAGTATTAAACTCGGACTTCCTCGTATCGCAGGATATGATCATGTGGCGATCGAAGGACTCAAAAATGGAATTCACGAATTTCTCGAACAAAAACTTACAAAATTTATATCTGGGATCGAGACAGATCCTCTCTATCAAGCTGATTTTTCCAAGAATTTTGGAATAGAGGCACATGAACTTGCTGGATTCCTCGAGACATCTCTCACAAATCTAGAAAAAAATATCGTATGGCTCGATACCAAGATTGATGAAAGTCTCTGTAATACCGAAGTAATGCTCGATGGAAAAACTCATAAGCTCTGGGTAGGCGATGAAACGAATACAACTCGAAGTTATGAGGTACGACTCCCAGTCACGATCAAGATTCCCTCTGAATATACTTTTTCTGGGACAAAGCCAAGACTCTACCTCGAATCTACCCTTCAAAAGCCGGTACGGATAGACTACCGAGATGATCGAGGTCTTGTATACGACAATCCTGACGCTCTACCAGTAGACACTCTCAAAGAAATGGGGCGAAGTATCCTGGTACAACAGATCATGAAACAGGCCAAACATAGAGTAGCTCTCTCTATTCCAGAAAAAGTATAAGCCATTCTCTAAAGTAGTATTCTCCTCCGTATAGACGGAGGATTTTTAATGAGTAAGAAAATACTTATTCACCACAAAACTCTACTTCGGCAAGTAGATCTCCCCAGAAAAACTTCTCATGAAATTGAGTTTCTCTCAAATATCCTCTATACTAGATCTAATGACTGCTTCAGAAATCGAACACCGCCTCCTGCTCTCGGGCCTTGCCTCAGAGGATCAACAGGAACTTCGTCGTATTTTTGACTGCCTCTCAGATACTCGAAAGCTCGAAATATTTGAAACCTGGGACCGTCTCATAGCCCGTATCAAAGCAAGAAAGATCCAATACGAAGAAGAGCGAGCTCTCGTCCTCTCCGATCCACTCCGACAACTCGCCGAGTGATATGAAGACTATCTCCGCTCACTCTATCACACACAAACTCACAAAAATCTCGGAAGCCTCCAAACAAATATCTAAAACTCTTCTTATGGCAGCACATACATTCGAGTCATCTCCCGCTCTCAAAGAGCATCTCGGTAAGACACCTCCTCATGAAGCTGTCTATGCGTCTTGTATGGCTAATCTGATGAAATATGGCTGTTCTCCCCAAGAAGCAACTCGTATACTCGAGCCGCATCGTATCAAACTCGATGCTTGTTATGCTGAAATACAGAGTGTGAGTCAAGAGATTGGAGGAGATCTCAGTGTCCTAAAAGCGGATGTAGATCTCGCTCAAATGAATGAAAGTATACTTACTACGCCTTCAACCGTAGTGACTCAAATGGCGGAGATCGGAGCACAGTGTCGACGAGACCTGACAGCTATGATCACGGGTGGTGGAGTAGAAAGTCTCG